>DATCLV010000847.1:0-7636 GCA_036563745.1 Acidimicrobiales bacterium
GCCCAGCCCGACCTTGATCAGCAGCAGGTTGGGGCTGGGGTGCGCCCCGAAGCGCAGCTCGCCCAGCACGGCGGCATTGGCGTCGTTGACGACGTGGACCGGCGGCCCGCCCAGCGCCGTGGCGAGCTCCTCGCCGAGCGGTGCGTGGTGCCAGCCGAGGTTCGACGCCTCCTGGACGACCCCGCCCGGGTAGACGATGCCGGGGGTGCCGACGCCGACCCCGAGCACGGGCCGGTCGGTGCTGGCCAGGAGGTCGGCGGTCAGCTCGGCGACGAGCGCGCCGGCGGCGGCGCCGGTGCGACCGTCGCGCGCCACGGCCCGCCGCTCGGTGACCCGGCCGGTGAGGTCGACGACGCCGCCCACGAAGCGGCCGTGGTCGGAGAGGTCGAGGCAGACGACGTGGCGGGCGTCGGGGACGACCTCGAGCAGGGTGGCCGGCTTGCCGGTGCCGCCGGCGCGCCGCCCGCGCTCGGCGACGAGGCCGTCGTCGAGCAGGTCGGCCACGAGCGCGCTGATCGTGGGGGCGGTGAGGCGGGTGGCGCGGGCGAGGTCGGCCCGGGACTGCGGCCCGTGACGCAGCAGCCGGCCGAGCACGAGCCCCCGGTTGTGCCGCCGGGCGTCGCCGGGGAGCGCCTTGCCACCCGTCCGGAAGGCGCCGTGGGTCGCTGCGGTCGGAGGTGTGACCATCGCCACTGTTACTTCATAAACCTTCCGAACTAACTGGTCAACCTCCCCACGTTCGGTCGCCGTCCGACCCCGTTTTGGGGCCCGAGGTCATAGACACAAACGTTTTCCTCTCCTAGGGTGAGGAGCGGGACGTACCCGGGCCGGCACCCGCCGCCCGGGCCGAGGCGGGAGGCGGCGTGCGAAGGATCCAGATCCGATCGGCCAGGTCGTCGCCCGCACGAGATCCGGTGCCGCGCCGGGGGAGGCGGCCGGCGCGGCACCGCTGGGCCCGGAGGGCGGCCCCTCCCGAGGGCGCCTGCAACGGGACCCGACCGGCGCCGCACCGGTGGCCGGCCGACGAGTCGCCCGCCCACGGCGCTGCGGCCGCGCCCTGACCCGCGGCCGCAGCGCCCGGTGGCGTTCGGCGTCAGGAGATCACGGCGTCAGGCGACAGCGGGCTCGGCCGGCTCGGCGGGCTCCGGCTGCGGGTCGTCGTCGGGCGACGACCGCCACGCCCCCACCATCGCGGTGACCGCCGCCGTCATCGGCACCGCCACGAACGCCCCGGCCAGCCCGGCCAGCGCGCCGCCGGCCGTCACCGCCACCAGGATCACCAGCGGGTGCAGCTCGGTGTGCTTGCTGAAGATGAACGGGGCCAGCACGTCGTTGTCGAGCTGCTGGACCACCACGGCGATCACCGCCACCGCAACGGCCGCCACCAACCCGCCCTCGGCCAGGGTCACCGCCACCGCCAGCACCCCGGCGACGATCGCCCCCACGATCGGGACGAACGCCGCGAGCAGTGTGAGCACCGCGATCGGCACGCCCAGGGTCGGCGAGGCCAGCACCGCCACCGCCCCGCCGATGATCACGGCCTCCACCACCCCCAGCAGCAGGCAGCCCTTCAGGTAGCCGCGCAGCCCGTCGATCCCCGCCCGGGCGGTCGCCCGCACGCGGGACCGGCGGTCGGGGCGCCACAGGCCCAGCGCCGACGACGCCAGCCGCTCGTTGTCCTTCACCAGGAAGAACCCCACGAGCACCGCCAGCACGGCCCCGGCCAGGACCTCCAGCGCCGTGGTCGTGCTCTTCGCCAGGCCGCCGCCCCGCGCCCAGCGCCGGGCGGCCTCGCCGGCCTCCTCGCCCAGGTTCTCCCGCGCCTCCTCGACGTCGGCCCGGTCGAGGTTGGCGGGCCCGTCGACCAGCCAGTCGGCGAGCTCGTCGGCGCTGTCGCCCACCTTGGTCGACAGCTCCTCCGCGTCGGTCAGGGCGTAGGACACGGCGCCGACAGTGAGCGCGAGCACCGCGAGGACGACGCCGAACACCGCGACCAGCGCGGCCAGGGCGGACGGCACCCCCCGGCGCCGCTGCCAGTCCGCGAACGGCGCGACGAGCGTGGCCAGCAGCGCCCCGGCGAACAGCGGCAGGACCACCACCCGCAGCCGCATGAAGAGCAGGAACACGCCCACCAGCAGCACACCGACGCCGATGAGGCGCCAGGCGTCCTCGGCCGCACCCCGCCAGCCGGACCGCCACCCGCGCCCCTCCCGGTCCATCCCTGCTTCGACCATCCCCTGCCTGTTCCACCCTCCCCGGCCTCGCAAACGGTGCGGTCGCCGGGCGGCGCCCGGCTCGGGACGCCACGGCGAGGCGGGAGCACCGCGAAAGGCCGCGAACTCGTGGCCCGACCCCGAAGACAGTGTGACGGATGTCGCAGATCATGGCGCCATGACGTCTCGGGGATGGGTTCCATGGCGGCGCGCCCTCGGCGCGCTCGCACTGCTCGCCACCGCCACGACCGGCTTCGGCATCGTGGCGCCGACCGGGGCCGCGGCCCAGACACCACCCACGTCCTACGTGGCGCTGGGTGACTCGTTCACGTCCGGGCCGCTGATCCCGAACCAGTCGCTCGAACCGCTCGGCTGCCTCCGCTCCGACCGCAACTACCCGCACCTCATCGCCGGCAACACCGGCACGCAGACGTTCCGCGACGTCAGCTGCGCCGGCGCCGACACCAACGACCTCTACTCGGAGCACGGCGTCTGGCCGGGCCCCAACCCGCCGCAGCTCAACGCCCTCGACGCCAACACCCGCGTCGTGACCCTGGGCATGGGCGGCAACGACATCGGCTTCAGCAACATCATCGAGGGCTGCGCCTCGGCGCTGCCGTTCGGCTCGCCGTGCCGCGACAAGTTCGTGGTCAACGGGGTCGACCAGATCAGCGCCCGCATCACCAACACGGCACCCAAGATCGCCGCCGCCATCGACGCGATCCGGGCCCGGTCGCCCCAGGCCCGCATCCTCGTGATCGGCTACCCGGCGATCGTCCCGGACAGCGGCTCGGGCTGCTGGCCGCAGGTCCCGATGGCCTGGAACGACGTGCCGTACCTGCGGGCCAAGCACAAGGAGCTCAACGCCATGCTCGCCGCCCAGGCGGCGGCGAAGGGCGCCACCTACGTCGACGTGTACACGCCGAGCATCGGCCGTGACGCCTGCACGTCGAGCGGCACCCGCTGGGTCGAGCCGCTGGTGCCCGGCAACACCGCCGCGCCGTTCCACCCCAACGCCCGCGGCATGCAGGGCATGGCGGCCGCCATCCGCGCCCGGCTCTGACGCCCGCGCCCCGATCCGGGCCACCGGTCGCCGGCGTGGGCCCTCGCCGGGCGGTGAACGTCGACCGCCGTCAGACGAGGCGGCGATCGGTGGCCCAGCGGGTCAGCTCGTGGCGGCTCGACAGCTGGAGCTTCCGCAGCACCGACGACACGTGGGTCTCCACGGTCTTCACCGACAGGCCCAGGCGCCGGGCCAGCTCCTTGTAGGTGTAGCCCCGGGCGATCAGCCGCAGGACCTCGCGCTCGCGGGGCGTGAGCTGGTCGAGCTCGGGATCGAGCGCCGCGCCCGGCGGCACGTCGCCGGCGAAGGCGTCGAGCACGAAGCCCGCCAGCCGGGGCGAGAACACGGCGTCGCCGTCGCGCACCCGCAGCACGGCGTCGGCCAGGTCGTCGGCCGAGATCGTCTTGGTGACGTAGCCCCGGGCGCCGGCCCGGATCACGCCGATCACGTCCTCTGCCGCATCGCTCACCGACAGGGCCAGGAACACGACCTCGGGGATGCGGCGCCGCACCTGCTCGATCACCGCCTTCCCGCCGCCACCGGGCAGGTGGATGTCGAGCAGCACCACGTCGGGCCGGGTGGCGACGATGCCGTCGACCGCGGACTCGACGTCGACGGCCTCGCCCACCAGCTCGACGCGGTCGGCCAGCTCCGCCCGCACCCCGGCCAGGAACAGGCGGTGGTCGTCGACGAGGAAGACCCGGACGGCGCCGGCCGCGCCGGTCCCGCCCGCCGCGCCCTCAGACCCGCTCACGGCGCATCCTCAACGTGACCTCCGTCCCCTCGCCCGGGGCGCTGCGGACCTTCGCGGTGCCCCCGTGGCGGGCCATCCGGCCGATGATCGATTCCGCGATGCCACGGCGATCACCGTAGACAGACTTCGGGTCGAACCCCTTCCCCCGGTCGCGCACGAACGCCTCGACAGCGTCGTCCTCGACCTCGACGTACACCGACACCTCGGGCTCGCCGCTGTGCTTGGCGGCGTTCACCGCCGCCTCCCGCAGCGCCGCCACCAGCGCCTCGAGGTGGGCGTCGAGGGGCAGGTCGCCCACGACCACCACGTCGACGGTGACGTCGTGGTCGGCCTCGATGTCGTCGCTGAGCCGGTCGAGCGCCGCCGCCAGGCTCGTCGGGGCGTCGTCGGGGTTCCGGGCGTCGAACAGCCAGGCCCGCAGCTCGCGCTCCTGGCGGCGGGCCAGGCTGCGCGCCTGCTGGGGCGAGTCGGCGTGCCGCTGGATGAGCGCCAGGGTCTGGAGCACCGAGTCGTGCAGGTGGGCGGCCATGTCGGCCCGCTCGTCGCTGCGGATCCGCTGCGTGCGCTCGTCGCGCAGCTGGCGTACCAGCCCGACGATCCACGGCCCCAGCAGCACGCCGATGCCGACCGCGGTGGCCAGCATCCCCAGGACGACTTGGCCCATCCCGTCGAAGGTCGGGTTGGCGGCGAAGAACCAGCCGAGCCCGGCGATGAGGAACAGGCCGCCGAGGTGGAACCGCACCCAGAAGCCCTTGCCGACCAGCACCGCCAGCGGATCGCCGGGCAGGCGGCCGAGGGCGTCGCGCCAGCGGTCGCGCTCCGCCTGGCCGGACCGCGACCACACGAGGGCGAGGCCGGCGGCGCCGACCGCGGCCGGCCACACGATCCGGTCGGGGAAGAACGGCGACACCCACCGCACCAGCAGCAGCGAACCCAGCGTGATCAGGCCCACCGCCAGGGCCCGCTGCAGGCCCTGGGACCGGGACTGCGCGTCGGCCGCGGCGGCTGCGTCGCCGGCGTCGGCCGCACCCCCGCCGCCGACGGCGCCGCCCGCCGCCGGCGCGGGTCGGGCCGCGGGGTCCGGCGCCTCCGGCAGCACCCCCCACAGCACGAGGTAGACCAGCACCCCGACGCCGTTGGCGAACGTCAACAGCACCGCAGCGATCCGCACGAACGTCGGGTCGACGTCGAGCCACCGGCCCAGCCCGGCGCAGACGCCGGCGACCACCCGGTCGTCGCGGCGCCGCGCCAGGCCCGGGGGCAGCGTGAAGCCCGCCCCCAGGCGGGGCGGGGTCGGGCCGGGCGGGCGCGGCGGGCGCGGGGGTCGGAGTGCGGCCATCGGTGGGTCCATGATGACAAGGGCCCCGACGCTGCGCCTCCGGGGAACCGTCGGGGGAATCCCTGATTGTCGGGGGCAGGGCGAGCCCGGATCATGGCCACCATGACCACCACTCGCGGCTCGGAGCCCTCGTCGGACCCCCGGACGGCCGCGCCGACGCCCGGGCCCGGCCCGGCGCCGGCAGGACCCCGGCGCCTCTACCGCGAACCCGAGGAGAAGCGGCTGGCCGGGGTGTGCGGCGGTATCGCCGACCACCTCGGCGTCGACCCGACCATCGTCCGCCTGGCGGTGGTGCTGCTCACGCTGACCACCTGGTTCGGGGCGCTCCTCTACCTGATCGCCGCGGTCGTGGTGCCGAGGCGGCCCCCGACCGTGCCCCGGGTCCGGGCGGCGGAGCCCCTGTTGCCCGACGGCACCACCGGCCCGGCGGTCGCGGCGCTGGCGGTGCTCGCCGGCATCGCCATGTTCGCCGAGCGGCCGTGGCTCGACCTCCCCGCCCTGGGGATCCTCCTGGTGGCGGCCGGGCTCTGGATGCTGGTGGGCGACCGCGTCGGGCAGCGCCCGGCCGTCCCGGTCGCCGACCCTGGCGCCCGCCCCGCCGACCTCGGCGCCACACCCGCGGGCGATCCCGCGGCCGACCTCGCGAACAATCCCGGGAACCTCACCACGGCGCGTGGTAGCAGTACTACTCTGACGGGTGAGGTTGTGCCGTCCCCCAGCACAGCCGACTCCACGACGGAGCTGCCCGACCCGGCCACGGTGGCGGGCCCCTCCGTCCCCGAGGGTGCCGCGAGCACGGTCCCCCAGGGCGAGGTTCCTCCCCCGGTCCCGCCCTGGGGGCTCGGGTCACCCACGCGGCCCCTCGGCACATCGACCCGGCCACTCACCCCGCCGCCCGCCGGCGACGCCATCGCCACCGTCGGCGACGACCGCGTCCCCCGCTCGGGCAACTGGGTGGTCGCCGTCCTCCTCGTGGGCGCCGGCGTCGTCACCCTGCTCGACCTCCTCGACCTCGCCTCGCCCAGCTTCTCGACGGTCGTGGCCGTGGGGCTGATCACCATCGGCGGCGCCATGGTCGTGGGCGCCTTTCGGGGCCGCGCCCGCTGGTTGGCGCTGCTGGGCCTCCCCGCCATCGGGCTGCTGGTCGCCGACGACATCCTCACCGTGCCCCTCGACGCCGGCGTCGGCGACCGCGTGGTCGTCGTGGCCGACGACGGCACCCCCACCGACGACCACGACCTGGCCATCGGCACCCTCACCCTCGACCTGCGCGACGTCGACGGCGACCGCGCCGACCCACCCACCATCGAGGCCTCCGTCGGCCTCGGGAAGCTGGAGGTGCTCGTGCCCGACGACATGGAGGCGCGGGTCGAGGCCAGCGTCGGCGCCGGCGCCATCGACCACGAGGCCGACGTCGACTTCACCCGCGAGTTCACCCTCGAGCGCGACCCCGACACCTCCGAAGGTGCGGGAAGATCGGTGGAGCTCGACCTCCGGGTCGATGTCGGAGAGGTGGAGGTCATCCATGGGTGAGCGACTCGTCGACCCCATCGCCTTGGTGATCGGCCTGGTGTTCGTCGCCGCCGGCACCGTGGTCCTGCTGGGCGGCTCGCTGCTCGACGAGGGCCGGTTCCTCGTGCCGACCGGGCTCATCGCCCTCGGCGTGGCGCTCCTCGTGTCAGGTCGCGCCGGCGAGGACGGCCCGGGCGACGAGGTCGGTGCCGAAGGCGGTGAGGATGGCTAGGTAGAGGAGGCCGGTGGCGGCCATCACCGCCGAGTAGTACCGCTCGCGCAGCGCCGCCCGGGTGACCACCACCAGGACGATGGTGGTGACGGCACAGGCGACCCAGAACCAGCCGAGCATCCCGCCCCAGCCGTCGTCGACGGTGCCGGCCAGGACCGACAGCATCCCCGTCGGCCAGATCAGCACCAGCACCTCCAGCGGCCACACCAGCCCGGTCCACCGGACCAGCTCCAGCAGCGGCCGCCGGGCGAGCCCCGGCTGCACCAGGTACCAGTGGCCGAGCAGCATCGCGTCGGACACCGAGCCCAGGAACACGGCACCCACGAGCACCCGGGCCACCGACAGCAGCACGGGGTCGCCGGCCGCGACGCCCGCCGCGAGCAGGCCGGGCACGCCGACGATCGGGGCGACCAGGTCGAGCTGCGGCGGGAACTCCGGGCCGCGCTCGGCGCTGCCCGCCGGGGCCAGCTCCTCGTAGCGGCGGTCGATGCCGGTCATCGCCGCCACCCGGGCGGTCTTACGG
>DATCLV010000850.1:0-7202 GCA_036563745.1 Acidimicrobiales bacterium
CCTCCCGCCCGACGGCGAGCCCCGCGAGGTGATCTTCCCCCTCGACGCCCCGAACGGCATCGGCCTCTCCCCCGCCGGCGACCGCCTGTACGTCGCCGAGACGCACACGGGCCGGCTGTGGGCGTGGGACGTGACCGGGCCGGGCGAGGTGGCCGGCACCAACCCGGTGGGCCCCGGGGGCGGCCAGACGCTCCTCGACCCGGGCGGCTACACGCTGTTCGACTCGCTGGCCGTCGACCGCGAGGGCTGGGTGTGCGTGGCCACGCTGGTGCACGGCGGCATCACCGCGGTGTCGCCCGACGGCACCCAGGTGGAGCGCCACCTCCTGCCCGATCCGCTCACCACCAACATCTGCTTCGGCGACGACAGCACCGCGTACGCGACGCTGTCGGGGACCGGCCAGCTCGTCGCGTTCGACTGGCCCCGCCACCGCTGATCCCTGTGAAGGAGCCCGTGCCGGACGTGCCCGACGTCTCATCCGTCCTGCCTGACCAGGCCGGACGTTTCGTGCGAGACTGACCACATGGCGGACCCGCGAGGGGTGCGGATCGGCGACGCCGAACGGCAGCAGGTGATCGACCTGCTGCGCCGCCACACGAGCGAGGGGCGGTTGACGCTCGACGAGTTCTCCGAGCGCGCCGGGCAGGTCTACGCCGCCCAGACCCGCGCCGAGCTCGACGAGGTGCTGGTCGACCTGCCCAACCCGATGGTCCCCGGCGTCGGCGGCCGGGCGGTCCCCGGCGCGGCGCCCACCACGCTGCCGGCCGACGGGCGCGGGCCGACCCGCCGCAAGTTCGTCGGGATCATGAGCTCGTCGGTGGCCCGCGGGCCCTGGCGCGCCCCGGCCGAGATCAAGGCCGTCGCGTTCTGGGGGTCGGTGTTCATCGACCTCACCAACGCGGTCATCGAGTCGCCGGTGGTCGACATCAAGGCCAGCGCCGTCATGGGCAGCGTCGTCGTGCGGGTGCCCGAGGGCATCCCGGTCGACGTCGACGGCTTCGTGGTGATGGGCGGCACCAACAACATGGTGCGGAACGCGCCGGTGATCCCGGGGGCGCCGCTCATCCGCGTGCGGCCCCGGGGCCTGTGGGGCAGCGTCGTCGTCCGGAACCCCCGGAAGAAGCGCTGGCAGCGCCTCTCCGGCGACCACCACGGCCGGCGGGAGCGCCGCAAGGCGATCGTCCAGGAGCTGGTCGACGACGCGCTCGACCGGGCGCGCACCTCGCTCGACCGGGCGCTCGGCCCGGCGAGCGACCACGACCGGATCCCCGACATGCCCGACCGGCCCGAGGAGGCCCGGCCGCGGTGGGGCCATGGCCAGAGCCACCAGGGCCACGGCCACGTGCACGTGCCGCCCGCCCCGCCAGCACCACCTGCCCCGCCGGCACCCCCTGCCCCACCCGCGCCGGGTGCGACGGCCCCGGTCACCCCGCCGCCGACCGGCACCGCCGGCACCACCGGCACCACCGGGGAGAACGGGGCCGACACCGGGACCAACGGCCGCGGCGCCGGTCCCGGCGGCACGAGCCGGATCCCACCGGGCACGCTCACGATCCTCGTGTCCGACATCGTCGGGTCCACCGAGCTGGCGCAGCGGCTCGGCGACCAGAAGTGGGTCGAGACCCTCCAGGAGCACAACGCGCTCGTCCGGCGCTGCGTCGAGGAGCACGGCGGCGTCGAGGTGAAGAACCAGGGCGACGGGTTCCTGGTCGTGTTCCCGAGCGCCCGGGCCGCGGTGCTGGCCGCCATCGCGATCCAGGCGGCGATGTCGTCGTACCGGTCGGCGCACCCGGACGTGAAGATCCTGGTCCGGGTCGGTCTCCACACCGGCGAGGTCGTGGCCACCGAGGACGACGTCTTCGGCCAGAACGTGGTCGTCGCGACCCGCATCGCCGACGTCGCCGAGCCCGGCGAGATCGTCGTGTCGGGCCTGACCCGCGACCTCACCGCCTCGGCCAGCGACCTCGGCTTCGCCTCCGGCACCGACGTGGAGCTCAAGGGCATCGCCGAGCCCTACCGGGTGCACCGGGTGCTGCTGTAGCCCGCTGCCGTAGTGCTCGCATCCGGCGTCCGGCATGATCGTGCCGGGATGAAGGTGCTGCTCGTCGAGGACGACGTCAAGATCGCCGACGTGGTCAAGCGCGGGCTGGAGGCCGAGGGGTTCTCGGTCGAGGTGGCCCACGACGGCACCGAGGGCCTGTGGCGGGCCACCGAGGGCCGCTACGACGCCATCGTCCTCGACCTGATGCTCCCCGGGCACAACGGCTTCCAGGTGTGCGCGCAGCTGCGGGAGGCCGACAACTGGGCGCCGATCCTGGTGCTCACGGCCAAGGAGGGCGACCTCGACGAGACCGAGGCCCTCGACACCGGCGCCGACGACTACCTCACCAAGCCGTTCTCGTTCCCGGTGCTGGTCGCCCGGCTGCGGGCGCTGCTGCGCCGGACCGGCGGTGCCGGCGCCCCGGTGCCGGTGCGGGCCGGCGACCTGCGCCTCGACCCGGCGTCGCACCGCTGCTGGCGGGGCGACACCCCCATCCCGCTCACCGCCCGGGAGTTCGCGGTGCTGGAGCACCTGGTCCGCCGGGCCGGGCAGGCCGTGTCCAAGCAGGAGATCCTCGACGGGGTGTGGGACTTCGACTTCGACGGCGACCCCAACATCGTCGAGGTCTACATCCGGCGGCTGCGCAGCAAGATCGACGTCCCGTTCGGCCGGCACAGCATCGAGACGCTGCGGCGGGTCGGCTACCGCCTCGACCCCGACGGCGGCTGACCGGGCCGTGAGGCGCTGGCTGCGCGAGCACGGGGGCACGGTCCGGTTCCGGATCACCGCGCTCGCCGCCCTGGTCGTGCTCGTGGTGCTGGCGCTCACCGGCGTCGGGCTGGTGGCGGCCCAGCGGGAGCTGCTGACCGACGGCGTCGACGCCACCCTGCGCCAGCGGGCCGACGACGTCGAGGCGCAGCTGCGGAACGCCCCGGCCTCGGCGCTGGCCCGGACGTGGGGCGGCCGCGACGACGACACCAACGTCACCCAGCTCGTCGGCCCCGACGGGGAGGTGCTGGCGGCGTCGCAGAACGTCGCCGCCTACGGCGCCCCGGTGGTCGACGACCCCGCCGGCACCAGCGACCACTTCCGCACCGTCGACCACCTGGCCACCATCGACACCGACTACCGGGTGCTGTCCCGCCTGGTGCCGGTGGAGGGCGCCGGCCCGGAGTGGGTGGTGGTCCACGTGGGCACCGACATCGACGAGATCCACGACGGCGCCGCGGTCCTCACCGACCTGCTGGCGCTGGCCATCCCGGTCGTCACCGCCCTGCTGGCGGTGGTCGTGTGGTGGCTGACCGGGCGGGTGCTCCGCCCCGTGGAGGACATCCGCTCCCAGGTCGCGGTGATGGGCGGCGGCGACCTCCACCGTCGGGTGCCGGAGCCGCCCACCGACGACGAGGTCGCCCGCCTGGCCCGCACGATGAACGGGATGCTCGAGCGGCTGGAGGCGGCCCAGCGCCGCCAGCAGCAGTTCGTGGCCGACGCCTCGCACGAGCTGCGCACCCCGCTCACCCGCATCCGCTCCGAGCTGGAGGTCGACCGGGCGCACCCCGAACGGGCCGACCCGGCCGCCACCCGCGAGCGGGTCCTCGCCGAGGCGGTCGGCATGCAGGTCCTGCTCGACGACCTGCTGCGCCTCGCCCAGGCCGACGCCCAGGCGGGCGACAGCGCCCGGGGCGACCTGGGACCCGACGCCGGCCCGGTCGACCTCGACGACATCGTCCTCCGGGAGGCCCGGCGGCTGCGGGAGCGGGGCCGGGTCGAGGTCGACGTGCACGGCGTGTCGGCGGGTCAGGCCCACGGCGACCCCGGCCAGCTGACCCGGCTGGTCCGCAACCTGGCCGACAACGCCGAGCGCCACGCCGCGAGCACGGTCTGGTTCACGCTCGGCGAGGACGGCGACCACCTGCTGCTGGTGGTGGCCGACGACGGGCCCGGCATCCCGCCCGCCGACCGGGAGCGCGTGTTCGAGCGCTTCACCCGCCTCGACGACGCCCGCACCCGCGACGCCGGCGGCGCCGGGCTGGGCCTGGCGATCGTGGCCCGGATCGTCGCCCGCCACGGCGGGTCCGTCGCCGCCGTCGACCCGCCGCCCGGGACCACCGGCGCCCGCCTGGAGGTGCGCCTCCCCTGCGCGCCCACCCCGTCGATCGACCCGCGGTAGGGGCGCGTCCCGAGGAGGTCGAGTAGGTACGGTCGGGGCATGGCCGACGTCACCATCCTCCACAACCGGAACTGCTCCACCTCCCGCCACGCGATGGACGTCATCCAGGAGCAGGGCGTCGACGCCGAGGTCGTCGAGTACCTCAAGACGCCGCTCGACCGGGCCGCCCTGGAGGACCTCATCGCCAAGCTGGAGGACCCGGTCGCCGACCTGGTCCGCAAGGACGGGTTCTTCAAGGAGCAAGGGCTGGACGCCGACGACTACACGACGCCCGAGGCGGTGATCGAGCTCCTGCTGGAGCACCCGCGGCTGCTGCAGCGGCCGATCCTGGTGAAGGGCGACCGGGCGATCATCGGCCGGCCCAAGGACCGGGTGCCCGAGTTCCTGAAGAGCTGACGGCCCCCGCCCGGCGCGCCCCGGCCGGCCGCGTCGGGCGCTACCGCTCGTCGGGGTCGTCGACGCCCTCGTTCGGGTTGGGGGCGTCGACCTGGTTCAGGTCGTCGAAGCTGCGCGCCCCCGGCTCCTTCCAGCACGAGTCGGCCACGGCCTCGGCGTTCGTGTCGAGGTACTGGATGTCGAGCGCCTCGTAGGTGACCGACGAGTCGTCGGGGTCCTCGGCGTTGGCGAACGCCTCCAGCTTCTGTCGCAGCTCCTCCTGGGTGGCCTCGTCGGTGCGGCCCGGCCGGCCGGGGACCACCTCGACCTCCGACTCGGGCAGATCGAACCGCTCGGCCAGCACGCTCGTCACGTGGTCGACGAACTCCTCGCTCTGGAACTGCTCCAGCTCCTGCTCGGGGCAGGCGGCGGCCGCCGCGGTCCACTCGACGGCCCGGGCCACGAACGCGACGAACTCGCCGTGGAAGATGTTGGGGGTGTCGTCCTGCTTGAACGCCGCGTCGTTGGCGACCGTGTGCTCGAGGGTCGTGTCGCACACGTACAGGTCGCCCATCTCGAAGCGGATGCCCTCCGCGGGCTCGCCCTCCTCGGGATCGGTCACGGCGTAGGAGGTGATCGTGCCCTCGGCGCAGTAGTCGACGTGCACCTTCAGGTCGGCGGGCTCGTCGCGGTCCTCGGGGTCGGCGACCGACGAGGTGCCGTTCGTCGACTGGAAGTCGAAGCCCGTGATGATGTTCCCGGGGGTGTCCCAGTTCTGCTTCGCCCGGACCGAGATGGTGGCCTCGCCGTCGCCGATGTCGACCATGAAGTTCTCGGACGCCGCCTTGGCCTCCTGCCCCTTGTACTGGACCGTGCCGCGGGGCGCCGGGTCGCTCTCGCCCCCGTCGAGCCAGTCCGGCAGGTTCAGCAGGTCGGTGCGGAGCACCCACGAGAAGACCACGAGTGCCCCGATGATGGCGAGGAGCGTCACCAGCCGCCCACGGCTCTCGCCGCGTGACGGGACCTTGGCCTCTCCCCTGTCGCGCCCGAACATGCCCGAATGATTCCCCGGCTGCCGCGCGAAGACCCCCCGGTTTTGTTGGGTTTTCCGTGTCGAAACACGGCGGCGGCGCCGGCCGTCGCCCACCGCGGCGGGCCGGGCACCGACGATGCCGGCGGCGCCCACCCCCGCGACCACGCGGCGCCGGTCACCCACGGCGGGCCCCGCTGGCGGGTCCGGCGGCGCGCCCGGTCGACCCGCACCGGTGTTTGCCACCTCGACCGGATCGGGTACGCGAAGTGACACCCCTGACCCCTGCAGCGCTCGGCGGGCGACAGCAGAAAGGGAACCCCCCAACATGAGCGAAGGCCAGAGCTTCTTCGACAAGGCCAAGGACATGGCCGCCGACCTCAAGGACAAGGCCATGGACCTCGTCGACGGCGACGACGACAAGGCCGACGAGGGCATCGACAAGGCCGGTGAGGCCGCCGACAAGGTCACCGGCGGCAAGTACGCCGACACGATCGACAAGGCCCAGGACGCCGCCCGCGACCACATGGGCGGCAGCGGCGGCTAGCCCCCAGGGGCGTCGTCACTCATCCCGCCCGGCACCGCCGGCCGGGCACCGGAACGACAGCGGGCACGGCCAGCCCCGACGGCCACGGCCGTGACGCTGCCAGCCTCGATCCACCCCGGTCTCCTCGCCGATGCCGGCCGGTGGATCGAGGCGCGTTCCAGCGGCTTTCGGTCCCGGCGACGCCGGATTTCGGTTCGCGGCGGTGGTGACACCTACCGTGTCGCCCATGCGCTCGCCCAAGGACTTCTTCCGCCCGTTGGCCGTCGGGGCGCCTGCTCCCCCGCGAGAGATCCCGTTCGGCCCGTCGAGGATGATCCACTTCTTCGACCCGAGCAACGAGAAGATGGCGGCCAAGATCCCGCAGATCGCGGCGAAGGTCGACATCCTGCTGGGCAACCTCGAGGACGCCATCCAGGCCGACCGCAAGGAGGCGGCCCGGGAGGGGCTCGTCCGCATCGCCCAGGAGAACGACTTCGGCGACACGCAGCTGTGGACCCGGGTCAACGCCCTCGACTCGCCGTGGGTCCTCGACGACCTGCTCCGGCTCGTCCCCGCCATCGGCGACAAGCTCCAGGTCATCATGATCCCCAAGGTCGAGGGGGCCGAGGACATCCACTACGTCGACCGCATCCTCGCCCAGCTGGAGGCCAAGGCGAAGCTGGAGCGGCCGCTGCTCATCCACGCCATCCTCGAGACCGCCCGGGGCGTCGCCAACGTCGAGGAGATCTGCGGCGCCAGCCCGCGGATGCAGGGCCTGTCGCTCGGGCCCGCCGACCTGGCCGCCAGCCGCCGCATGAAGACCACCCGCGTGGGCGGCGGCCACCCCGGCTACCTGGTGCGGGAGGACCCGCCCGGCGACGACGAGGCCGCCGTCCAGGCACCCCGGTCGATCTACCAGCAGGACCTGTGGCACTACACGATCGCCCGCATGGTCGACGCCTGCAACGCCCACGGGATCCTGCCGTTCTACGGCCCGTTCGGCGACATCAAGGACACCGTCGCCTGCGAGGACCAGTTCCGGAACGCCTTCCTGCTGGGC
>DATCLV010000852.1:0-11623 GCA_036563745.1 Acidimicrobiales bacterium
GCCCAGCACCCGGGCCGTGCCCTCGGTGGGCTGGATGAGCGTGGCCAGCATGCGGATGGTGGTGGTCTTGCCGGCGCCGTTGGGGCCGAGGACCCCGAAGACGCTGCCGGCCGGGACGGCCAGGTCGATGCCGTCGACGGCTCTCGTCTCGCCGAAGACCTTGACCAGGCCTTCGGTCTCGATCGCCAACGGTGCTGCGGGCATCGTCGCCCCTCCTGTGGTGGTCATCTCGTGGTCGCTGTCGTGTCGGTGGTGGTGGATCGGGGTCGCCGTGGTGATCGGAGTCGCCGTCGTCGGGGCCCCTGCAGCCGTCGTCGGCCGGGCCGCGGCCGGGTCGTGGGCGTCACGGGAGCTCGAGGGCCTCCAGCCAGGCCTGCCAGCCCGGCCGCTCGCGCTCGATGTAGGCGGCGGCCTGGTCGGAGAACAGGTAGCCGGTCACGCTGGCGGCGACGATCCCGTCGCCCTTCTCGTAGGCGAGGAAGGCGAAGTAGCCGGCGGGCTCGCCGGTCGACCGGGCCACCAGGTGCCGCGGGCCGACGTGCTCGACGACCGCCGGCAGGCCCCGGAGGTCGACGGCGTCGCCGGGGGCGCCGTCGGCGAGCTGCAGGGCGGACCGCAGGGCGGCGCCGACGTCGTCGGCCGGGGACTTGGTGTCGACCTCGGCCCGGAACGGCGTGGCGACCTGGCCCGCGAAGTGGGCGAGGTACACGCGCAGGTGCTCGAAGTACGGCGGCCAGCCCTCGCCCATCGCGTCGAAGAACTCCTGCTCCCAGTCGGCGCCGGTGCCGAAGGCGCTGCTCACGACCCGCACCGCGCAGGTGCCGCCGGACCGGGCCTCGACCAGGAACTCGGTCGCCAGCGGGGTGGTGTCGGCCTCCTCCTCGCCGACGAGGCCGGCCCAGCCGGGCTCCTCGTAGACGAGGCGCCGGGGCGGCTCCCAGTCGGTGATGTGCCCCTCGGAGTCGGCGGGGCCCATGTGGAAGACGATCCGGCCGCCCTCCTGCTCCTCCACGTCGGTGGGGATGAACCAGGCGCTGATGCCGTGGGCGGTCGCCAGGGCGTCCCACACCTGCTCCGGGGTGCCGGGGACCTCGAAGGTGAGCTCGATGCGGAGAGGGACGTTCGGGGTGGTCATCGGTCTTCCTGTTCCTGGTGAGGGTCGTCGACGGTAGGGGCGGGGGAGGGCTCGTCCCATCGGCCTTCGGGCGGGTTCGCCTGGGCCTCGGGACCTAGGCCCTCGGAGGTGGTCGGGGGCTCGTGACCACCGCTCGTGCCGCCGCCGGCGAGGTCGTCGGGCGTCGGGGCCCGGTCCTCGGCCGGCCGGGGGTGGGCCGCCACGACGAGGCGGTGGGGGCGGCCGTCGTCGTGGTGGTAGCGGGCGACCAGGTCGAGGACCGCCGAGGTGAGGTCGTCGGCGAACGCCGCCCGGTCCTCCGCGCTGCGGAACCGGATCTCGGTGTCGACCACCATCGTCGGCAGCCGCCGGCCCGCGGCGTCGGCCCGCCGGGCGAGGTCGCCGACCTCCCGCACGATGCGGCCGGCCACCGCCAGCAGGTAGCCGGCGGAGAGGCGGTCGGCGGCCTTGGCCGGGTCGGCCCCGGTGGCGCCCAGCGCCGCGGGGGAGACCACGTAGCTGGCCGCCGTGGCCTGGAGCACCCGCTCGGTGATGCCGCCCCGCTTGCGCTCCTCGGTGAGGTGCACCAGGCCGTGGGCCTCGAGGGCCCGCAGGTGGTAGTTGACCTTCTGCCGGGTGAGGCCCACGCGGGGCGCCAGCGACGCGGCCGAGCCCGGCTCGGCGAGCTCGGCGAGGATCCGGGCCCGGATCGGGTCCAGCGCCACCGCGGCGGCCGCCGGGTCGTCGATGACGAGGACGTCGTGCACGGCGCCACGGTCGCGCCCGACAACTTTTCTTGTCAAGAGCCCGGTGGTCCTGGCATCGTGGGGCACGTGAGAGCAGACCGGACCCCAGCCGCGAACTCATCGCGCTCGCGACGATGGGGGCGCGGAACTGGCCCTACGCTGAACCCTTCGGACCGATCGGAAGGACGGCAGGGTGGCTGACCTCACGGCATCGACGACAACGACCGGCACGCCGGAGGCAGGAGGTGCGTCGGCACCACCGGCCGACGAGCGGCCGAAGGACCAGGCCGATCTCGAGGCCCGCCTCGCCGCGCACCGCTCGGAGCTGACCGGCTACTGCTACCGGATGCTCGGCTCGTCGTTCGAGGCCGAGGACGCCGTGCAGGAGACGTTCGTGCGGGCCTGGCGCTTCCACGAGCGCTTCGAGGGCCGCTCGGCGTTCCGGTCGTGGCTCTACCGCATCGCCACCAACGTCTGCTTCGACATGCTCAACGGCCGCCAGAGGAGGGCCCTCCCCATGGACCTCGGGCCCCGCGGGTCCGCCGACAGCCCTCCCGGCCGCACCCTCCCCGAGGAGACGTGGGTCGAGCCCGTCCCCGACGACGCCGTGGTGCTCGACACCCCCGGCGCCGACCCCGCCGACCTCGCCGTCCACCGCGAGAGCATCCGGTTGGCGTTCGTGACCGCCATCCAGCGCCTCCCCGCCAAGCAGCGCGCGGTGCTGCTCCTGCGCGAGGTGCTGCGCTGGAAGGCCGAGGAGGTCGCCGACCTGCTCGGCACCTCGGTGCCGGCCGTCAACAGCGCCCTGCAGCGGGCCCGCGCCACGCTCGCCGAGGACGAGACGATCCGGGCCGGCGGCGGGGAGGTCGGCTACGACCTCGACGCCTCGGTGGCCCGCGCCACCGCCTCGCTCGACGACGACCACGCCGACCTGCTCGCCCGCTACGTGCAGGCGTTCGAGGCGTTCGACATGGAGTCGCTGGTCTCGCTGCTGCACGAGGACGCGATCCACTCGATGCCGCCGTTCCCGCTGTGGCTCCAGGGCTCGCAGGCGATCACCGCCTGGATGGCCGGCCCCGGCGCCGAGTGCCGCGGCTCCCGCCTGCTGGCCACCACGGCCAACGGGATGCCGGCGTTCGCCCAGTACCGGGTCAGCCAGACCGGACCGGGCCACGACGCCTGGTGCCTCCAGGTGCTCGACATCATCGAGGGCAAGGTCGCCGGCATCACCTACTTCCTCGACACCGAGCGCCTGTTCCCCCGCTTCGGCCTGCCCCTCCACCTCGACCCGGAGGACTGAGCAAGCCGTCGCCGTGCCGCCCGCCCGCCCTGGCGCCTACGGCGCCGGGCCGGGCGTCGGGGGGAGGCCGACGGCGTCGGCGATCCCCATGAACCGCAGGAGCCGCCGCAGGTCGGCGGAGGCGTGGCGGAGGAGGATCGGCCGGCCGTGACGCCGGGCGGTGAGGGCGACGCGGGCGACCGCGTCGGCGGTCACCGCGTCGGGCGCCGCCCGGCTGCTGACCTCGCAGACCACCAGGCAGGCATCGCTGCCGAGCAGGATCCCGCCGAGCGCCTCGCAGGCCCGGCGCAGGTCGTCGGCCGTCACGCGGCCGGTGATCGCGACCACGACCGTGCCCGGTTCCTCGTGGCGCCGGCCCACGCGGATGCTCGTCTCCTCGGGAGCCACCGCCACCTCCGATCCCTTCTCGCTCGCTGTCGTCGAGAAGGAGACTGCCGTCACCCCGAAAACTCATCGCGCCCCTGACACCCCCGTCACCCCCGGTACCGGAACCCCGAACCTGCCCCCGGAACGGGGAGCCAGCTCCCCGTTCCGGGGGCCGGTTCGATGGAGTGGGGGCCGGTTCGATGGAGGTGGGGGCCGGTTCGATGGCGGGAGAGGTTCCCGGGATCGGAAAGTGCTACGGTTTGTAACAGTTGGTGGAACCGTGAGGGGGAGTGGCCATGCCGTACGCCGAAGGCCGGGTGTTCTACGACGCCGACAGCCACATCATGGAGCTGCACGACTGGCTCCGGAGCTACGTCGATCCCGAGCTGCGCGACCGGTTCGGGAGCCTCGAGCTGGGCCGGGCCGGGGCGCTGGCCGACGACGCCGTCCGCAAGGCGGAGGCCCGCGCCGCCGGCGACGACGAGGCCACGCTCGCCGAGCTGGAGAACCAGCTCCTCGACCTGAAGGGCTGGCACGCCCTCGGCGCCTTCGACCCCGCCGAGCGCAGCCGCGCGCTCGACCTCCTCGGCTTCGAGCGCCAGCTGGTCTTCACCACGTTCGCGGCGTCGCAGTTCGCCTTCCAGAAGGACCCGGAGGTGCGGGCGGCCGGGCTCCGGGCGCTGAACCGGGGCATCGTCGACTTCTGCTCCCAGGACGAGCGCCTGCTCCCCGTCACCTTCGTGCCCCTCGGCAACCCCGAGCGGGCCGCCGCCGAGGTCGAGCGGTGCCTGGACGACGGGGCCGCCGCGGTCCACGTCACCCACGACGCCCCCAAGCGGGTGTCGCACACCCACCCCGACTACGACGGCGTGTGGGGCCGCCTCGCCGAGGCCGGCGTCCCGTTCGTGCTCCACGTCGGCGGCTCCCGGCGGTCGGTGCCGCCGTCGCTGCACGAGAACGGCCTGGCCCCGGTCACCGACTTCATCGGCGGCGGCGAGAACATCCGGTCGAAGGACTACATCGCCCTCAGCCACGCCCCCGAGCTGTTCCTCGCCTGCATGGCGATGGACGGGGTGTTCGACCGCTTCCCCCGGCTCCACGGCGGGGTCATCGAGCTCGGCGCCAGCTGGGCGCCCACCCTCATCACCAAGCTGGAGCAGGCCACCCGCAGCTTCCGCCGCACCGAGCCCCAGCTCACCGCCATGGAGCTGGCGCCGGCCGACTACATCCGCCGCCAGGTGTGGTTCACCCCGTTCCCCGGCGAGCCGGTGGGGGAGATCATCGAGCAGATCGGCGACGACATGCTCCTGTTCTCGTCCGACTACCCGCACCCCGAGGGCACCAAGGACCCGCTCGGCAAGTTCCTGGCCGAGATGGAGGGCGTCAGCCCCGAGGCCCAGGAGAAGTTCTTCTCGGGCAACTTCGCCGACATGCTCCGGCTCGGCGGCTGACCACCCGGGGCACCCGGCCAGGGACACCAGCCCGGGCAGGGACAGCAACCGGCGTCACCAGCCGCGGCCCGTCGGGCGGGGAGTCAGCCCTCCGCCTGGCGGGCGGCGCCGGCGAAGCCGGACCAGACGAGGTCGGTGACCAGCTCGGCCACCTCCTCGTGGGACCCGAGGGGCTCGTCGAGCCACCGGTCGGCGGTCGCCTCCAGGCCGCCGACCAGGATGTCGCCGGCCACGGTCGCGGTGGCCGCGTCCCACCCGGCCTCGGTGAGGAAGCGGGCGGTGGTCCCGGAGATCAGCCGCGACAGCCCCGACCGGCTCGCCTTCGGCCCCGACCGCGCCGGCGCCCGGCGGACCAGGAACCGGTACAGGTTGGGCTGCTCGGCGACGAACCCGAGGAACGTCACCACCTGCCGGTGGAGCAGCGCCCGGCCCGACCGCGGCGGTCGCCCCTCGCTGCCCACGGCCGCCAGGCGGGCCACGAGCTGCTCGCCGTAGTGACGGGCGACGGCGTCGTAGAGCCCGCGGGCGTCACCGAAGTGCCGGTAGAGGATCGGCCGGCTGATGCCCGCCTCGGTGGCGATGTCCTCCATCGCCACCTGGTCGCCCTCCCGCCGGATGACCCGGACGGCGGCGTCGAGCAGCTCGGCCCGCCGCTCGGCGAGCCGTCGGGCCCGCACGCCCACGGGAGCATCGGTGGTCTCGGCCGGCACCGCCATCCCGGCTCACGCTACCGCGGCCCCTCCGCCCGTTCCCGGAGGGCCGCCGCCCGGGCGAGGCGCTCGACCTGCTCCTCCTCCCGGCGCAGCAGGAAGGCGGCGGCGGTGGCGAGCGCCGTCCCGCCGGAGATGACCAGCACCGTGAGGACCGCCTGCCCGGCGGACAGCCCGTTGGCCGACGCCAGCAGCAGGATCAGCGGGACCTCCAGCGCCACCAGGATCCCCAGTCCCACCAGGCGCGGCCGCCACCCGTCGTCGGGCGGCGTCGCCGCCGCCGTCGGCCTCGCCGGGCGCCCGTCGTCGGTCCCGGCCCGCCTCTCGCTCGCATCCCCCATGGCGCCAGTATGGGGCACGACCGCCCGCCGGGGCGATGCGCCGGTCGTCGGGATCGGTCCCTCGATCCGGCGTCTGCTCGACGGGCCGGCGGCCGGCGGCCGCGCTGGTGGGCCGGCCGCCGCAAGCACGGCGGTGATGGTCAGTCGGGGCAGGGGTTCCCGTCGCGGTCGAGCCGCGGCGGGAGGCCGAAGAGCGGGAAGAGCCGCTCGACGTCGAGGAAGCAGTTGAGGGCGGCGATCCGCCCGTCCACCAGCTCGACGACCTGGATCGCCCACGGCTCGAACGTCCGGTCCGGCCCGCCCGGCCGGTACTGGCCGTAGGCGGGGGAGCCGTTGGCGACGATCGGCACCAGCCGGGAGCCCTGGCAGCCGATGCCGGGCCCGCGGTACCAGTCGCAGATGTCGGACGGCCCCCGCATCCACGTCTCGTAGGGCGGCAGCGACAGCGTCGCCTCGGTGTGGAGCAGCGACGCCAGCAGCACCAGGTCGTAGCGCTCGAAGGCCCGCACGTAGCGGTCGAGCAGGTCGGCCTGGTGGGGGTCGAGCGGGGAGACGACGTCGGTGGGCGCGGTGGCGACCTCGGCGAGCCGGGCCCGGGCCCGCTGGAGCGAGCTGTTCACCGACGCGACCGTGGTGCCGAGCACGTCGGCCACCTCGGCGGCCCGCCAGCGGAGCACCTCCCGCAGGATCAGGACCGCCCGCTGCCGGGGCAGGAGGTGCTGGAGGGCGGCGACGAACGCCAGCCGGATGCTCTCCCGGGCCTCGGCCACCTCGACGGGGTCGGCGCCGGCCGACGGGGTGCCGAGCACGTGGTCGTCGGGCACGGGTCCGAGCCAGCGGTCGTCGGCGGTGGGGTCGCCCACGTGGCCGGCGCCGGGGGTGAACGGCTCGGTCAGGTCGACCGGTCGGGCCCGGCGTCGGCGCCCCTGGAGCGCGTTGAGGCACACGTTGGTGGCGATCCGGTAGAGCCACGCCCGCAGCGACGACCGCCCCTCGAACCGGTCGACGGCCTTCCACGCCCGGAGCATCGTCTCCTGGACGGCGTCGTCGGCCTCGAAGGCCGAGCCGAGCATCCGGTAGCAGTAGCCGGTCAGCTCCCGGCGGTGGCGCTCGATCTGCGCCTGGAGATCGTCGACCCGCATCGCGGCCACGTCGCCCGACCCTACTTGCGGGCGGCGGGACCAGCGGACGTCCGGCGCGGCGGCGCCAGGGAGCCGCCGCGGCCCGGCCGGGGGAGGCGACGGCGGCCCGCACAACAGCGGGCGGTTCGCAGCACGCCCTCGCTGTGCGGGCCGCCGACCTGACCGCCTCCCGCCGAGCCGATCGACCGGCCGGCTGACCGACCGATCGGGCAATTTGTAGTCCGACTCTAGCGAGGGGCACCAACCCCCTCGTCCGGTGAGTCCTGCGTCACCGCGACCCTGTTGTACCGACTAGGAATAGGGGCGCGATGGCGGGGACGAGGGAGGTGGACGGACGCCGGGAGCGATCCCGCCGCACCCGGGCTCGGGTCGTCGGGGCCGCGACCGACCTGTTCGTCGCCGACGGCTACCTGGCCACCACGGTGGAGGCCGTGGCCGCCCGGGCCGGCGTCGCCGTGCAGACGGTGTACTACGTGTTCGGGACCAAGTCGAACCTCCTGGCCGCGGTGCTCGACACCCGCATCGTCGGCGACGACGAGCCCCTGGCGCTGCTGGAGCGGCCGTGGGTCGACACGGTGGCGCACGCCCCGGACGGCCGCTCGGCGATCGGGAGCCTGGTGCGCGAGTGCGTGACGATCCTGGAGCGGGTGGCGCCGGTGTACGAGGCGGTGCGGCGGGCGTCGGCCGACCCGGACGTGGGCGCCCTGCTGGTCGACAACCGGTCGCGGCGTCGGTCCGACGAGCGCCGCCTCGTCGAGATGGTGGCGGAGGCCGGGCACCTCCGCCCCGACGTCGACGTCGACACGGCCGCCGACATCGTCTACGGCGTGCTCAACGAGGAGGTCTTCCTCCTGCTCACCGCCGATTGCGGGTGGCCGACCGAGCGCTTCCGCGCCTGGGCGACCGGCCTGCTGCTGCAGCAGCTCGCCGGCCTCGAAGCCTGACCGGCCTCGAGGCGTGGCCGGCCTCGCAGCGTCGGGTCCCGCGGCGACCGGTCAGCGGCCGGGTGCCCGCTGCTTGACCTCCTGCAGCAACCAGCCGTTCCCGTCTGGGTCCCGGAGCTCGGCGTAGGAGCCGTAGTCGCGGCGCTCCGGGTCGACCCCCGGGACCTTGCCCTCCGGGCCGAAGTGGAACGGCTCGCTCACCTCGACGCCGCGGCCGAGCAGCTCCGCTCGGGCCGCCTCGATGTCGGTGACGACGAGGTGCAGGCCCTGGTAGGAGCCCGGCTCGGCGGTGGTGAGGCCCTTGCCGATCGAGATCGAGCACGCGGACCCCGGCGGGGTGAGCTGCACGACCCGGAAGTCGTCGCCGGCCGAGTGGTCGACGTCGACGGTGAAGCCCACCTGCTCGTAGAAGGCCTTGGCCCGGTCGACGTCGCTGACGGGGAGCACCACGAGCTCGAACTTGAGGTCCACGATCCTGACTCCTTGTCGCGTGTGATGGAACGTTGCGGGCGACTCGCCCACACCACGTCCAACGCCGCGGGGCGCCGACGCTCATCGCGTCATCGATGAGATCGCCGCCGGGGGACGGTCAGATCGGGTCGGCGAGGCGGGCCAGGACGGTCTTCAGCGGGAGGCTGTCGTTGTCCTTGTCGTCGTGCCAGCGGAACAGGATCGCAGCGGCGGCCAGGGCCAGGTCGCGGGGCAGCTCCTCGGCCTCGAGGGCGTCGGCGACCTCGTGCAGCTCCGGGGTCCACCGCCAGGCCTGGGCGGCGACGGCCGGGAGCTGGGCCGGCTCGGCCAGCGGCGACCGGGGCGACATCCGGGCCTCGGCGATCAGCGGCCGGGTCACGCCGTAGCGGGCGGCGTAGGCCAGCGCCACCGCGGCCAGGACGGCGGTGGTCTTCTGGTAGCTGGAGTGCGCCATCTTCAGGGCCGACGCCGAGCCGATCCCGCCGTCGAGCCGCAGCGGCTCGACCGCCGTGCCCTCGAACAGGTCGACCACGGTCTCCACGTCGGTGGGGCGCCCGGCGAGGTAGATGGCGGTCTTGCCCTGCCCGTTGGTGGGGGCGGTGAGGGCGGGCGGCGTCCCGAAGATGGCGGCGTCGATCACCTCCGCCCCGTTGTTCATCAGCCGCTGGGCGATCCGGATGCAGCGCTGGGGGCTGGTGGCGTTGGCCTCCACGTAGAGACCCCGGAACTTGTGCTGGGCCACCTGGCTGGCGACCTGCACCGCAGCGGCCGGCGGGCACACCGAGAGGATGACCTCGCTGCGGTCCAGCAGGGCGCCGAGGTTGTCGACCGCCTCGAAGCCGCCCTGCTCGGCCCGGTGCTGGGTGGCCTGGCTGCGGCCGACGGGGCACCACAGGACGCGCGCCCCCTTGCGGCGGGCCTGCGCAGCCAGCGCCGCACCCATCGCCCCCGGGTGGAGCACTCCGACGGTGGTCCCCATGGTCATCTGCTTTCCTCGCCCCTGAACGACGGCCGCGCCGTGGCGGCTTCCCCCTGAGGATCGCGCGTCACGCTAACCACCGGCGCACATCCCGGTGCACCCTCCCACGGGAGCGGTCGACCATGCTCGGGGCCATGACCGACGCACACGGCGGCCCCTTCACCCCCTCCGACCTCGACACCCTCACCAGCGCCGCCGTCGCCGCGTGGCGGGCGGGCCGCGACCGCGACTGGTCGGTCCCGGCCGGCACGCTGGAGTGGTCCTGCACCCGCACGGCCGACCACTGCGTCGACGCCGTGCTGGCCGTCGCCCTGTTCCTCGCCTCGGGTCGGCGGGACAGCTACCCCGAGTGGGGCTGGGGCGAGCAGCTGATGGGCCCGGCGGCCACGCCCGAGCGGCTGGCCGAGGCACTGGGGGCGGTGGGGATGGTGCTGGCGGGCACGGTGACGGTCGCCGACCCGGGGACCCGGTCGATCATCTGGCAGGGGTCCGCGAGGGGCACCGGCACCCCGCCCGACTTCGCCGCCCGCGGCGGCTTCGAGATGGCCCTCCACGTCCACGACGTGTGCGCGGGCCTGGGCGTCCCGTTCGCCCCGCCGGCCGGGGTGGCCGAGCGGCTGCGCGAGCACACTCGGGGCTGGCCTCACTGGTCGGCGCCGGGGTGGACCGAGGCGGGCGGCGGCGACGACGCCTGGGGCGACCTCCTCCGCGCCGCCGGCCGGCGGCCGCTGCCGTCGTAGCCGCCCGCCGGCGACCGGGGTCGCGGTCGGGGACCGGGACGGAGGATGGCAGCGGGTTGAAAGCCGGCGGGGTCATCGTCGGTCCATGCGGACGTCCACGTTCCCTCCGTGGCGCTCGCCGCAGAACGCCCCGCACGGCGGACTTTCGGCGGGTGCCGCCCTCATCCCCACCGGTTACGCCACCGCCTGGGTGGTGGCCGACCGGCGACCCGAGGTGACCCTCTCGACCCTGGCGGCGATCACGGTCGCCCTGGCCCTGCTGCACCACCTGCTTCCCGGGCTGGTGGAGGCGGCCGTCGGCGCCGGCGGCCTCGTGGCGAGCACCTTCGCCGTCACCGACCGGCCCGGCTGCGGCGACCTCCTCGGCGGCCCCGGTCAGGCGGTCGTGCTCGGGTTCGCCAGCGTGCTGGCGGTGTCGGCCTTCGTGTGCCTCCTCGGCGGCGGCGGCACCCGGGACGCCGCCGGCCACCTGCTGGTGGCCACCGCCGCCCTCGGCCTCGGCGTCGTCGTCCTGCACCCCCTGCTCGAGGGGGTGCTGGGCCTCGACCGGGGGCTCAGCCGGTCGGTGGTGCTGGTGTCGGCGCTGCTGGCGGTCGGCCTGGTCGGCGTGCGGGCCCGGGCCGGGCTCCCGCTGCTCGGCGGGGCGCTGGTGGCGGTCCATGCGGCGCAGGCGTGGCAGGCCACGGGCGACCCCTGCGCCCTCGACCCGGCGGTCGGCCTGACCGGGATGCTCGCCTTCGCGGTCGCCGGCCTCGTGCTGGCCACCCCGCCCCCGGACGAGCACCCCCACGCCCGTCGGCCGCGGCCCCGGCCGCGGCGCCGGATCCCGGCCCCGACCTGGGGGTCTGCCTGACCCTCAGCCCCGCCCGTCGCCGCCGTCGCCGGCGCTGCCGCCGGCGTCGGCGGCGGTGTCGGTGTCGGTGGGCACGAACTCGGCCCGCACGCCCAGCAGCCGGACCGGTCGGGTCAGCGGGTGGTCCTCGGCGAAGCGCTCGAGCGCGTCCCGGGCGCCCTGCTCGATCGCCGCCGGGTCCTGGGTCGGGGCGTCGAGGGCGACGCTGCGCGTGTGGGTGAAGAACGGGGCGAACCGCACCTTCACCCCCATGCGGGCCACGGGCCGGCCCTCCTCCCGCACGTCGTCGGCGACGCGCCGGGCCAGCTCGACCAGGTGGCCGTCGAGCTCCGCCCGCTCGGTGACGTTGCGCTGGAACGTGACCTCGCGGCTCCGGGACCGGGGCACGTAGGGCTCGGCGGACACGGTGGCGTCGCCGCCGCCCAGTGCCAGCGCCCGGTACCACGGGCCCATCGTCGGCCCGAAC
>DATCLV010000854.1:0-1657 GCA_036563745.1 Acidimicrobiales bacterium
ATCCAGAACGACATCCTCAAGGAGTTCATGGTCCGCAACACGTACATCTACCCGCCCGACGCGTCGATGCGGATCGTGGCCGACATCATCGAGTACACGGCCGAGCACATGCCCCGGTTCAACTCGATCTCGATCTCCGGCTACCACATGCAGGAGGCGGGGGCGACGGCCGACCAGGAGCTGGCGTACACCATCGCCGACGGCCTGGAGTACGTGCGCACCGCGCTCGCCCGGGGCCTGTCGATCGACAAGTTCGCCCCGCGCCTGTCGTTCTTCTTCGCCATCGGCATGAACTTCTTCATGGAGGTGGCGAAGCTGCGGGCCGCCCGGCTGCTGTGGCACCGGGTCGTCTCGCAGTTCGACCCCCAGGACCCGCGGTCGGCGATGCTCCGCACCCACTGCCAGACCTCGGGTGTGTCGCTCACCGAGCAGGACCCCTACAACAACGTGGTGCGGACGGCGTTCGAAGCGATGGCCGCCGTGCTGGGCGGCACCCAGAGCCTCCACACCAACAGCTTCGACGAGGCCCTCGGCCTGCCCACCGACTTCTCGGCCCGCATCGCCCGCAACACCCAGCTGATCCTCGCCGAGGAGACCGGGGTGCCGAAGGTGGTCGACCCGCTCGCCGGCTCCTACTACGTCGAGGCGCTCACCCACCGGCTGGCGGAGAAGGCGTGGGCGCTCATCGAGGAGGTCGAGGCGATGGGCGGCATGACCAAGGCCGTCGCCTCGGGCATGCCCAAGCTGCGCATCGAGGAGTCGGCGGCCCGCCGCCAGGCCCGCATCGACCGCGGCGAGGAGGTCATCGTCGGGGTCAACAAGTACCAGCCGTCCGACCCCGAGCACGTCGACGTCCTCTCGATCGACAACACCAAGGTGCGGGAGCAGCAGATCGCCCGGCTGGAGCGGGTGCGGGCCGAGCGCGACGAGGACGCCTGCCGGCGGGCGCTGAAGGCGCTCACCGAGGGGGCGCGGGGCGACGCCAACCTGCTGGCCCTGTCGGTCGAGGCCGCCCGGGCCCGGGCCACCGTCGGCGAGATCTCCTCGGCCCTCGAGGAGGTGTTCGGGCGGCACAAGGCCGAGATCCGCTCGATCCAGGGCGTGTACGGCTCGGCCTACGAGGGCGACGCCGACTTCGCGGAGATCCGCTCCCGCATCGAGGCGTTCGCCGCCGAGGAGGGCCGCCGGCCCCGGATGCTGGTGGTGAAGCTCGGCCAGGACGGCCACGACCGGGGCGCCAAGGTGATCGCCACCGCGTTCGCCGACCTGGGCTTCGACGTCGACGTCGGCCCGCTCTTCCAGACCCCGGCCGAGGCGGCCCGCGACGCGCTCGACAACGACGTCCACGTGGTCGGCGTGTCGAGCCAGGCCGCGGGCCACAAGACGCTGGTGCCGCAGCTCGTCGAGGAGCTCCGGAAGGCGGGGGGCGACGACATCGTGGTGGTGTGCGGGGGCGTGATCCCGCCGCAGGACTACGACGACCTGCGGGCCGCCGGCGTCGCCGCCATCTTCGGACCCGGGACCAACATCCCCACCGCCGCCGCCGAGGTCCTCTCCCTCGTCGCCGACCGCCGCTGACGGTTGGCGACGCTCGTCTACCTCTACGGGCCGCCGGCGGCCGGGAAGCTCACGATCGCCGAGCGGCTCGCCACCAGGA
>DATCLV010000855.1:0-2222 GCA_036563745.1 Acidimicrobiales bacterium
GGGGAGGTGCGGCGGGGTGGGGGGAGAAGCGATCGCGGCCCGGTTGGTGCCGGCCACGAGTCCTGCTCGGCGCGCCCGTCCATCCGGATGACGATAGGTGGTCCGTCGGGGGCGCGACGTACGCCGCCGCCGGACGGTGCATGATCAAGAGGGTCGATCGCTGGGGAGGGGACCGCGTGCTGCCGAGCTCCGAGAGAGCGCTCTCACACCCGCCTGCCGTGGCGCCCTCCGGCGCGCCCGGCGTCGGGTGGTCGGCGTTCGGCCCGCTCGCCCGACCGGGGCGCGACCTCGTCGTGGCCCTCGTCGTCGGCGCCCTGCTGGTCGTGCTGGTGCGGGCCCGGGCGGGCATCGAGTACCCGCTGCCCGTGTCGATCGGCAACGCGACCGTCGAGAACGGCGCCGAGGTGTTGGCCGACGCCGAGGAGAGGCTCGACGACCTGGCGTCCTCGCAGGGCGGCCGGATCGCCGAGGAGGCCGCCTGCTACTTCTGGCGGCCCATGGGCCCGACGCAGGGGGCGGCCAGCACCCAGATGCTGGGCAACCTCCTCCCGTCGGTGATGGACGACGCCGTGGCGATGGACATCATCCTGTGCGGCCCGGCCGAGCTGACCTCGTCCGGGATCATGGAGGGGCTGTCGACGGGCGAGCCGTGGGTCACCGGGCTGGTGGGCTACCGCCCCGGCTCGTCGGAGGGCGCCTACCGCGGCGAGGTCCAGACGCTCCTGCCGATGCCGCTGACGATGCTGACCGCGACCGGTGGCGTCCAGGCCGACACGCTGCTCTCCGCCGACGGCCGCTCGCCCGACGACGACGCGATCGACGACCCGACGTGGATCGAGATCGAGGGCACCGGCGAGGGCGGCAGCTCGTTCCCGGAGCTGCCCGACCTCTCGATCCCCGATCTCCCCGGCGGCGACGACCTGCCCGAGCTCCCCGACCTCCCGGACCTCTCGATCCCCGACCTCCCCACCGGACCATGACCCACTCCAATCCGACCCCCGAACCCACGCCCCGCCTCGCCACCCCGGCCACGACCGTCGGCCCGGCCGCCACCGCCGGGGTGGTGCAGCAGCTCGGCGCGGCGGCGGTGTTCTTCACCAGCGGCGGCGCGCTGGTCGTCCACATCCTCACCGACGCCACCCTGCCGATCGTGTTCGCCGGGCTCCTGGTGGGCGGCGGCATCCTGGCGCTGCGGGCGAGGCCCGACCCGGCCGCCCGGGCCGGCATGGTGCCGGTCCTCAAGGTGGGCCTCGTCGCCGGGCTGGTCAGCACCGTCGTCTACGACCTCAGCCGCTACGCCATCAAGTGGGCCTTCCACCTGCACGCCTCGCCGTTCAAGGCGCTCCCGTACTTCGGGGAGGCGCTCGTCGGCGCCGAGGCCGGGTCGACCGCGAGCTGGGTGGCGGGCGTCGTCTTCCACGTCACCAACGGCGTGTGCTTCGGCATCGGTTACACGGTGCTCGCCGGGCGCCGCCCGCTGCCGTGGGCCGTCGCCTTCGGGCTGGGCCTCGAGGCCTGCATGCTCGCCCTCTACCCGAGCTGGCTGCAGATCGCGGCCATGCGGGAGTTCACGGAGATCTCGCTGCTGGGCCACGTCGCCTACGGCGTGACGCTGGGCCTGGTGACCAACCGCCTGCTGCCGGCGAGCTCGACCCCGTCCGAGCAGGACTGATCCGTGGCGAGCTGGGAACCGCCCGCTGCGGCCCCGCCCCCGCCGGGGGTTGCGGCGCCGCCGCGAGCGGCGAACCCTGCGTCGCCGACGTCCTCGCCGGCCGGCGGCCGGCTGCTGCAGGACGACCCCATGGCCCGGGCGGCGGCCTGGGTGTGGCTGGGCGCACCCCGCCGGCTGGCGGCCAGGGTCCCGGCGCTCGGCGGCATCGTCGGCGACGGCCACGCCCTCACCGCCGTCCCGCTCCTCGCCGTCGCGCTCCCGGTGGCGTGCGCGCTGGCCGGGTTCTGGGTGGGCGCCCAGCACTGGGGCTACACGTTCATCGCCACCGAGTCGGTGTTCCTCCTGTCGGCGTTCGTGGCGCTGGGGGCGCTGTCGACCCACCTGGCCCTGGTCACGCTGGTGGCCTACGCGCTGGGCGACTTCTTCGTCCGGCTCACCGTGTGGAACTACACGGTGCTGTCGATCGGTGGCCCGTCCGGCGACGCTTCGTCCGACGATCCGTTCGGCGGCCTGGTCACCCAGCACGACGGGCTGCTCGACAGCGGCCTCA
>DATCLV010000856.1:0-8314 GCA_036563745.1 Acidimicrobiales bacterium
GGTTCAGTCTGAACAGTCATTCAGGATCGTCCAGGAGCAACGGGGGCGCCGGGGGTCGCGTGGGGGGCGACGCCCGGCCGGAGGGAAGTGGGTGCGATGCGCACGACCGAGCGGCTGACCGCGGCGGAGCGGGCCGAGTACGACGAGCAGGGCTTCCTGCGCATCGCCGGGTTCGCCGACGCGGCGCGCTGCGCCCGCATGCTCGACCGGGTCGTCGCCATCACCGATGCCCACGCCCACGCCGCGGCCACGGCGGACGGTGGGGGCAACGGCTCCGGCGACGACTCCGGGGACGGCGACCGCTCGGGTGCCGCCCGGCACCCCGACGCCATCGGCTACGTGCTCCCCGAGGCCAACCTCGCCGGCCGGTCGGGGAACCCCGAGGACCTGGCGTCGAAGGTGTTCCGCATCCACCGCGACACCGTCTTCGCCGACTTCGCCCACGACCGGGCGCTCACCGACCTGCTCGCCGACCTCGTCGGCCCCGACATCGACTGCTTCCTCTCGCAGTTCATCTTCAAGAACCCCGGGGCCTGGGGGCAGCCCTGGCACCAGGACGGCTACTACTTCCGGTTCGAGCCGCCGCGCCCGATCGTCGGCGTCTGGCTGGCGGTCACCGAGGCCACCCTCGCCAACGGGTGCCTCCACGTGCTCCCGGGGTCGCACCGGGAGCCGATCCACCGCCACGAGCCCGACCGCCGGCCCAACGCCAACTACGGCTACGTCGAGATCGTCGACCACGACATGACCGGCTCGGTGCCGGTGCTCATGCAGCCCGGCGACCTGCTGCTGTTCGACAGCCACCTCATGCACCGCTCGACCGACAACGAGTCGACCGGCGTGCGGGCGGCGATGGTCTACCACTACGCCCGCGCCGGGACCGTCGACCACCGCAACAGCCCGATCCACGACTTCGTCCCGGTCCGCCGGGCCGAGCCGAGGGGAGACCGATGACCACCGCCGCCGACGCCGCCCTCCACCCCTGGAACACGGGGTTCACGTGGACGGTCAGCCCGCCGCCGTACCGGCAGCTCTCCGCCGGGCAGGTCGAGCAGTTCGACCGGGAGGGCTACGTCGTGGTGCCCGACGTCGTCGACCCCGCGACGCTGGCGGAGGTCGTCGCCGAGATCGACCGGTTCGAGGCCAAGGTCGAGGCCCACCTGTCGTCGACCGAGAGCCGGCGGCTGTCGATCGCCGAGGCGGGCGCGATCACCTTCACCACCCACCTGGTCACCCGGTCGCCGCTGCTGCGGGAGCTCGCCCGGCACCCGTTCTTCGCCGGGGTGTGCGCCGACCTGGTCGGCCCGGACGTGAACCTCTACTGGGACCAGGCCGTCTACAAGAAGCCCGAGAAGCCCCGCCGGTTCCCGTGGCACCAGGACAACGGGTACGCCTACGTCGAGCCGCAGCAGTACCTGACCTGCTGGGTCGCGCTCACCGACGCCACGCTGCACAACGGTTGCCCGCAGGTCGCCCGGGGCCTGCACCGGAAGGGGACGCTGGCCCACACGTTCGTCGACCCGCTGGGCTGGGAGTGCTTCGACGAGATCGACCCCGACGACGTGGCGGTGGCCGAGGTGGGCGCCGGCGGCGTGGTGGTGTTCTCGTCGCTGACCCCGCACCTGACCGGTCCCAACGTCACCGGCTCGGTCCGCAAGGCCTACATCCTCCAGTACGCGCCCGCGGGCGCCGAGGTGCTGCAGGGCCGGCCGCCGGGCGCGCCGGAGGGGCGGGTTCCGGCCGACGACCCCGAGCGCCAGTTCCCGGTCGTGCGCGGCGGCAAGCGGGTCACCGCACCGGTCGCGTCGTAGCGCGCCCGGTCCCGCGGGTCGCGGCGAGCGTCGGGTGCGCGGCGGGCCGGCCGGCGAGGGGTCGGGGTCCGGCCGCCGAGCGACCCCGCCGTCCTGTTGCCTTCGTCCGGGGGCGGGGTGCCCCCGGCAGGACGGCGGGATCGGGCTCGACGGGCCGAGGACGACTGCGGGCCCGGGTCGACGGGGAGTGGGCCGCCGACGGTCGACGGGGAGTGGGCCGTCGATGGGGGCCGCGACGAACCTGGGTCGTGGGCCGCTCCGGCGCGGGCCCGCAGTCGATCGTGCTCGTGGCCGGGATCGGCCGGTGGGCACCGGCCACGAGTCGGGGGGGGGGAAGGGGTTCGGCCCTCCGGTGGGGTCAGGCCGTCTCGTCGGCCTGCTTGATGGCCGAGACCTCGAACTCGAGCGTGACCTTCTCGCTCACGAGCAGGCCACCGGCCTCGAGCGGGGCGTTCCAGGTGATGCCCCAGTCCTTGCGGTTCACCTGGGTCGAGCCCTCGAGGCCGATCCGGGTGTTGCCGAACGGGTCGACCGCCGGGCCGGAGAGCTCGACGTCGAAGGTGATGGACTTGGTGACGCCCTTGATCGTGAGGTCACCGGTCACCCGGTAGGTGTCGTCGCCCACCTTCTCGATCGCCGTCGAGGCGAAGGTGATCTCCGGGTGGTTGTCCATGTCGAAGAAGTCGTTGCTGCGCAGGTGCGCGTCACGGTCGGCGTTCCGCGTGTCGATGCTGTGCGCCTTGATCGTCAGCTCGAAGTGGGAGTTGCCCGGGTTGTCGGCATCGAAGGTGCCCGAGCCCTCGACCTCGTTGAACGCCCCGCGCACCTTCGTGACCATGGCGTGCCGGGCCACAAACCCGAGCCGGCTGTGGGCGGGGTCGAGCGTGTACCGGCCGGTGAGGGTGCTGGGTGCAACGGTGTCGGTCATGGGGTCCTCCGAGTGGTGAATCGTTGACATGTCACACAACATGGGTGATACGTCACGTATTCCCCCATTGTGCCCCCTAGCCTGAGCGCCGTGGCCGAGGTGCGTTGGCTGACGGAGGACGAGCAGACCGCGTGGCGGTCGCTGATCACGATGTACACGCGCCTCCACGCGCAGCTCGCCCGGGAGCTGGCGGCGGTGTCCGACCTCACCTACGGCGACTACGGGGTGCTGGTGGCCCTGACCGACCGGCCCGAGCCACGGGCGAGGATGTACGAGCTGGCCGACGACCTGGGGTGGGAGCGCAGCCGGGTGTCCCACCAGGTGAGCCGCATGGTGACGCGGGGTTGGGTGCGCAAGGAGCGCTGCGACGACGACCGCCGGGGCTCCTGGGTCGTCCTCACCGACCGCGGCCGCGGCGCCATCGAGGCCGCCGCCCCCAGCCACGTCGAGTCCGTCCGCCGCCTCTTCGTCGACCGCCTCACCCCCGCCGAGCTGCGGACCCTCACCACCCTGACCCAAAAGGTCCTCACCACCCTCGACTGACCTGCTCCTTCGCCCGCAGGGACGGAGGACGCGGCGGGCGTCGCGGGTCAGGATCGGAACCAGAGGGTGAGCCGGGCGTCGACCTTGTCGAGGATCGTCGTCTCGCCCTCGGGCAGCACCGGCTGGGGTGCGCCGCGGGCGTCGAGGACGGCGTCGGCCTGCTCGGCGAGGACCACGAGCTGGGCGGTCAGGTCGGCGTCGGTGGTGACCGGGCCGGTCGGCGCCTCGGGGACCGGGATCGACTCGGGGCCGACCTCGGGCGGGTAGCCGGGGTCGGGGATCGCCGGGGTCGCGCGGGGCTCGGTGCGGGTCAGCAGGTCCCAGAACGGCCGGGCGGCGGCGTCGCGGCGGCCGAGCGGGGCCTGGTCCGGGGCGAACAGCTCGCGCACCGTGGCGATCACCGAGGTGTGGTCCCGCTGCACCCGGTCGGCGGTGCCCGGCTCGATCAGCGGCGAGACCACCAGCGTCGGCACCCGCACGCCGAGGCGCCGGAAGTCGAACGGGGCGTTCCGGTGCTCCACGAACCACGCCACCAGCCGGCGGGCCGTCGTCACCGGGTGCCGGACCCGGGCGGCCGGCGCCGGGTGCACCGTCCGGGGCGGGCTCACGTGGTCGAACAGGCCGCCGTGCTCGTCGAACGTGACGACCAGCACGGTCCGGTCGAACAGGCCGCCCGGTGCGTCGCGCAGGGCGTGGTAAACCCGCCGAACCAGCTGCTCGCCGCGGGCGAAGTCGCTGGTCCCGCCGCTCGGCGCCTCGTTGTTCCCCGGGTGCAGGCTGTTCGTGCCGCTGCCGCTGTGGCGGGGCTCGAGGAAGGCGTAGGTGGGCAGGTCGCCGGCGGCGCAGTCGGCCACGAACTGGTCGATCGTCCGCCAGCGGTCCCTCCGGTCGTCGCGCCACAGCGCCGGGAACGCCATGACCTGGGGCATCCCGTCGCGGTAGATGCGCCACGGCGGGTCGGTCAGCGTGCCCGGGCGCGCCGCGGCCTGGGCGTCGAGCAGCTCGAAGACGGTCGGGTCGTCGTAGAAGCCGATCTCGATGTCGACCGACTGCGCCGACGTGCCGGCGTGGATGAAGTTCCGGTTCGGCCACGTGGCGCCCGGCACCGACGAGAACCAGCGGTGGCAGGTGGCGAACTCCTCCGCCAGGCGGCGCAGCACCTTCACCCGGTCGGGCGGGAGGCACCGCATGATCCGCTTGGCCTCCTCGGCCGCAGCCGCCGCCACAGCAGCCACCGCGGCCGGGTCGTCGGGGGCAGCGTGCCGCCGCCGGACCTTCCGCTCGGCCAGCGCGACGGCCGCCAGCCCCACGGCGACGCCGACGGCGGCGAGCACCGGGGTGGCGGCCCGCGGGTCGGCGACGTGGTCGACCACGCCCGCGACGCCGAGGGTCAGCGCCACGGCCACCACCACGACGCCGGCGACCAGCCGTGACGTGGGCAGATCCGCGGCCTTGCCCAAAGGGCGCAGGGCGACCAGCAGCGCGGTGGCCACCACGGCGGCCACGGCCCAGACGAGCAGCCCGGCCCAGCCGTCGTGCCCGGTGATGCGGCGCCACAGCTCGCCCGCCGCCGCGGTCAGCAGGAGCCCCAGCACCACGCCCAACCCGGTGACCCGGCGCCAGTGGATCACCGGGAAGCTGCTCTGGCCCAGGATGTGCCGCCGGTAGGCGTCGACGAAGCCGTCCATGCAGTACCGCCCCCGCCGGTAGGCGCCGAGCTGCTGCTTGGCCGAGCCGTGGGAGTGGGGCGGGTCGACGGCGAGGATGTGGGCGCCCTGGTCGTTGGGCGTCGCATGGCCGAGGGTGGGATCGGTGGGGTCGACCGGGTTGGGGTGACGGTCGGGGACCAGCGGGTCGGCGCCGGGGAGGTCGGCGAAGCCGAACAGGTGGTCGAAGGAGCGGTTCTCGAGCACGAGGACCACGACGTGGTCGACCCGTGACCGCACGTCCTCCAGGGACGGGGAGCCGGGGCCGGGTGCGGGCCCCGCCGGTTCCGTGGTGATGTCCGCCATGTGTGTCGTTCCGCCCGGGCAGATGGTGTACGACGGAGCGTACGCTGCGAACGTCGCCGGGGAGGCGAGAAACGGGCGAACCGGGCGGACCCGCCCCGGTGGGCACGCAGCGGACCAGGACCGGCCGGCGACCAGGACCGACATCGAGGAGCAGGCGGAGTGAGCGGCGGAACGGAACCAGCGGCCGGGGCCCCAGGGGCGCCCGAGGACGACCTCGACCCCGAGGAGGTCCAGGCGGCCCACCGGCAGGTGACCCGGGCGCTCGGCACCGCGGTGGCCAGCAAGGCGAGCCCGATGTTCCTCGTCGCCGCCGCCCGCACCCTGCAGCAGGCGCCCCCGCCGGCCGGGGTCGGGCTGGAGGGGTTCACGGCGTTCCGCGTGCAATCGCCGGCCGTCCCGGCACCGACGATCGTCGAGTTCGCGCCCGTGGCGGCGACGCCGGCGTCGTCGGTCCCGGCGTCGCCGGTCCCGGGCGCGGCGCCGGCGGGTCCCGGTACGCCCGCCACGCCCGCCGCGGCCCCGGCCGGTCCCGGCGGATCGGCGGCCACCGCCCTCCCCGTGGCGGCCGCCCGGGCGCTGGCCGTGCAGCAGGCCCGCACCGAGGCCTACCAGCGCATGGGGCCCGTGTACGACGAGATCGAGCGGGTGTCGACCGGGTCGCTGCGCTCGGCGGGCGGGTCCGGCGGCGCGCCGTCGGTGTCGACGCTGCTCAACCAAGTCTGCTGGCTGAACCACACCGTCCGCACGTTCGCCCACCCCGTGGCGCTCGCCGAGGTGGCCGAGGACGACACGGTCGCCACCCTCGACGTCCCCCGCCGCCTGCAGGCCGAGCAGGTCACGTGGCGGCCCAACCTGGCGACCGTGGGCGTGCCCGTCTTCCGGGAGGAGACCGACCTCACCGGCAAGGACGTGATCGTCGCCGTCATCGACTCCGAGGTGTCGCTGCGGCACCCGGCGCTGGCCGGGCGGGTCGTCCACCGCCGCAACTTCACCGCCGAGGGCTGGGGCAACCCGCACCCGCACGGCACCGCGGTGGCCGGGATCATCGCCGCCGACGACCCCACGCACGGCGGCGTCGCCCCGGGCGCGGTCATCTACAACTACAAGGTGCTGGCCGGGCCGATCAGCGCCGAGGACTTCGGCGGCGCGCTCGCCATCCAGATGGCGCTGGAGGACGGGGCCGTCGTCGCCAACTGCTCCTGGGGTGCCGGCCCCGCCGGCGACGGGACCAGCCGCGAGGCCCGGGCCGTCGACGCCGCCTGGCAGCTGGGCATGGTCGTGGTGAAGAGCAGCGGCAACGCCGGCCCCGACGACGGGACGATGTCGTCACCCGCCGACGCCGCCGGGGTCATCGTGGTGGGCGCCACCGACATCGACGGCGACACGGTCCAGCACTACAGCAGCCGCGGGCCCGTGCACGTCCGGCCGGGACCGCACCTGGTGGCGCCGGGCGGGTCGGCGGCCGAGCGGATCGAGTCGTGCGACGTGGCCGGCGGCTTCGCCCCGACGCCCGGGCCGGGCACCAGCTACGCGGCGCCGCACGTGACGGGCATGGTGGCGCTGCTGGCCGAGCGGGAGCCGGAGTGGTCACCCGACCAGGTGCGCGACCACCTGGTGGCGGCCGCCGAGCCGATCGACGGCGTGGAGGACGAGGCGCAGGGGGCCGGGCTGGCCCGGATCACCGCTCCGCGGTGAGCGTCCTCGTCACGTCGAGGCGGGCCACCCGGTCGTCACCCTCCAGCTGCTCCAGGAGCGACTTGGGCAGGCGGGTGCGCAGGGTCTGGTTGATCCACGCCGAGCCCAGCACCTCGCCGCCGGCGGCGAGGATCGTGCGGCGGACCGCGTCGGCCTGACGCTCGAACGCGGCCCGGGCCTGGGCGATCCGCTCGCCCCGGGTGCCCGACTTCGGGGAGGGCTCGGGGTTGAGCTCCACGACGACCTCGATGGGCTCCCCGTTGTCGTGCTGCTCGACGTCGGCCTCGAGGGCCGGGCTCACCTTCCGGTGTTCAGCCACGTCATCAACCTACCCAGTCCGGTCAAGTCCAGCCCTGCCGGGCCTGGCCGTGGGGCGGGGCGGCGGCGCGGTGGGGCCGGCGGCACGGCGGGGTCGGCGGCGCGCGGGCCGCGTGACGGAGGACCGGCGATACCGGGTTGGCACGGCGGTCCCGAGGTGCCAGGGTGGCATCGTGCCCGAGATGTGGCTGCGGCGATTTAGCGGCCCCCGGCCCGCTGTCGGCCGGGGGAAGGGGCGCGCCCGCTAGCCGCCTCGCTCCCGGTGGTTGCGTCGGGTCGGGGGAGCCGACCCGTTCGACCGCACCGCATCACCAGGAGACCCCAGTGCACCGCACCCTCACGCCCGCCGAGCTGGCGCGCGACCTCGCCATCCCCGACCTCACCGAAGCCCCGCACGCCATCGCCCTGCTGGTCGACCTCGCCGCGCAGGCGCTGCGCGACCGCTGGGCCTGCGCCGTCCACGTCCACCGCGGCCCGCGGGTCGTCAGCGTCGCCGACAACTACGACCGGCTCGGGTACCGGGCCGACGACGTGACCCGGGACGCCCGCTACACCCGCTACGTCGACGACGACCACCTGCTGCGCAGCCACACGAGCGCCCTCGTCCCGGCGGCGCTGCGGGTCGTCGCCACGGGTGGCGTGGGCGACGGCGGTGCCGGCGGTGCCGGCGCCGACGACGTCCTGCTCGTCTGCCCCGGCATCACCTACCGGCGCGACGCGATCGACCGCCTCCACACCGGCACCCCGCACCAGGTCGACCTGTGGCGGGTCCGCCGCGGTCCCCACCGGCCGCTCACCCCCGCCCACCTGGACGGGATGATCGACACGCTGGTCCGGGCCCTCCTTCCCGGGCACGACCACCGCTGCGAACCCCGGACGCACCCCTACACGCGGGCCGGGCGCCAGATCGACGTCCGGGTGGGGGACGAGTGGGTGGAGATCGGGGAGTGCGGCCTGGCCCACCCCGACGTGCTGCGGGACGCCGGCCTCGACCCGCGGGAGTGGAC
>DATCLV010000857.1:0-10247 GCA_036563745.1 Acidimicrobiales bacterium
CGAGGCCCTGGAGCCGGCCGAAGAACCGCAGGTTCTCCTCGGCCGACATGTCCTCGTAGAGGGCCACCTCCTGGGGCACGAGGCCGATCGCCGCCTTGGCGTCGGTGGCTCTCGCGTCCATCGGCTGCCCGGCGACCACCACCTCGCCGGCGTCGCGGGCCAGCAGCCCGCAGACCATCGAGATCGTCGTGGTCTTCCCCGCCCCGTTGGGGCCGAGGAGCCCGTAGGTCTCGCCGCGGCCGATGGTGAAGCCGACGCCGTCGACCGCCACGCGGTCGCCGAACGACTTCCGGAGGTCCCGGCACCACAGCACCGGGGACGGGTCGGCGTCGTCGTCTTCCGCCACGAGGTCGGAACGTAGCCGCACCGCACCCCCCGAGCCCGTCACCCTCCCCCGCCCCGGCCCCACAGCCGCACGGCGCGCCCGGGTCAGGCCGGGCCGGTGGTGGGGACGGTGGTGGGGCGGGTGGTGATGAAGACCGCGTTGCCCGGGTCGCCGGGGGCGTCGTGGACGGTGACCGGCCCGAAGCCGGCGTCGGCCAGCATCCGGCGGGCCACCTGCTCGCCCCAGGCGGTGCCGAGCCCGGCGCCGTCGTGGGCGAGGGAGACCGGCAGGCAGTGCAGGGTGCTGATGGCGTAGACCAGCGGGGCGAGCGGGTGCCCGATGTTGTCGGCCAGGTGGCTGGAGATGCGGGGCTCGTCCATGAAGAACGTGCCGCCCGGGACCAGGGCATCGTGGATGCGGCGCAGGACGGTCGCCGGCTGGACCTGGTCGTGGATGGCGTTGAACACGAACACGACGTCGAAGGGCTCGTCGACGGCCAGCTCGGCCGCGTCGACCTGCTCGAACGTGAGGTTGGCGAGTCCCCGCTCGGACGCCGCCCCCCGGGCCCGGTCGAGGCCAGCGCCGTCGAGGTCGTAGCCGACGAACGTCGAGGCGGGGAACGCCTCGGCCAGGGCGAGGAGGGCCTTGCCGGTCCCGCAGGCGACGTCGGCGACGCGGGCACCCGAGGTGAGCCGCTCGGTCAGGCCGGGGGCGAGCGGCAGGTAGCTGGGGACGAGCAGCTGGGCGTAGATCGGCCCCCACAGGGCCTCGAGCGCCTCGTGGATGGCGGGGACGTAGGTGTCGTACGTGACGCCGCCGCCGTTCCGGAAGGCCTCGGTGACCGCCCCGACGTGGGGCGCGACGCTCGTGGCCAGCAGCGCCAGGCCGGTCAGGTTCTCGGGCGTGTCGCCGGTGAGCCAGACGGCGTGCTCCCGGGGCAGCCAGTAGGTGCCGGTCGAGGCCTCGTACTCGACGATCCCGCCGGTGGCCATGGCGCCGAGCCACTCCTGGACGTAGCGGGGCTGCAGCCCGGCCCGCTCGGCGAGCTCCTCGCACGTGGCGGGGCCGCGACCGGCGGCGTCGAACAGCCCGGTGCGGCGCCCGATGTCGATGAGGGAGGTGAGCAGGGCGCCGCTGAAGATGCCGACGAGGCGGCCCGCGAACTCGTTGGCGGCCTCCCGGTCGACGCCGGCGTCGGGGGTCGCCGTGGTCGCTGTGGTCGCCGTGGTCGCCCTGGTCGCCGTGGTTGCGGTGCCGGCAGCGTCGGCGGTGGCGGCGGAGTCGGTCGGGTCGGTGGTCGTCATGGGTCGACCGTACGGACCGGTGCCCGCCGCTGTCATGAGGCGAACACCCCAAGTTCGCGACGCCGTCAGTCGTCGTCGCCGACGTCCGCCCCGTCGTTCCCATCCCGGGTCCTCCACCTGGTCGCCCGGCCCACCCGCTCCTCCACCGGCCCCATCGGCCCGACGATCGCAGATCGGTGACCCGGCCCTGCCCGAACCTGCCCCCGAAACGGGGAGCCGGCTCCCCGTTTCGGGGGCAGGTTCGACGTGCGGCGGGTGGCGAAGGGCGGCGGGCGTCAGGGGTCGGCGCGGTGGGCGGCGACGGCGAGGGTCGTGTGCTCCATCGTGAACGAGCCGCCCAGGCCGTCGATCGCCGCGCCGACGGCGGCGAGGATCTCCGTGAGCTGGTCCGGCCTGAGGCGGGTCAGGGCGCCGGTGGTCGGGAGCAGCGCCAGCCACTCGTCCCGCGTGGTGGGCTGCCGCCAGTCGAACCGCCAGCGCTCCGGCTCCCGGAACCGGCCGGTCTCCCGGATGGCGTCGGCGACGCGGTCGTAGCCCGCCTCGTAGACCGCCAGCGGGCGGCGGGCCGGCTGGTCGCCGAACGGCGAGTCCGGCACCACACGCCGGAGGGCGGCGGCGAACGCCTCGGCGACCTCGCCGGGAGGTTCGAACACGTGACCGAAGATGGCGAGCAGCCCGCCGGGGCGGAGCACCCGCGCGGCCTTCGCAGCGCCGACGGCCGGGTCCACCCAGTGCCACGACTGGGCGGCGACGACGGCGTCGAACGTCCGGCCGACCGGGTCCCAGGCCTCGAACGTCGCCTCCTCGACCGCCAGCTCCGGGGACCGGGCGCGAGCGTAGGCGGCCATCCGGGGGTCGGGCTCGACACCGAGCACCGTGCAGCCGGCGGCCTGGAGCTGCCGGGACGCGATGCCGGTGCCGCACCCCACGTCGAGCACGTCGGAGCCCGGGCTCGCCTCGACGATCCGGGTCACGAGCGGGTCGGGGTAGCGGGGGCGGGCCTGGTCGTAGCGCTGCGGGTCGGTGCCGAACGACTCGGCCACCTGCCGGGCCCGGTGCAGGCTCCGGGGTAGAGTGGGCATGCGCCCACTCTAGTGGGCAAGCGCCCACTCGCGAGACGCCGAGCCCACCGACGACGAGGATCCGATGCCGACCGGGGTGCACCTCCGTGACGTCCGACGACAGCTGTTCGACGCGGCCGAGCGCGTGCTGCTGCGCGACGGGCCGAGCGGGCTGACCAGCCGGGCGGTCACGACCGAGGCGGGCTGCGCGAAGGGCGTCCTGCACCGCCACTTCGCCGACTTCGACGCCTTCCTCGCCGAGTTCGTCCTCGACCGGGCCCAAGCCCTCGAGGCCCGGACGCGCACGCTGCGGGAGTCGGCGGGCACCGGGTCGGTCGTCGACAACGTCACCGCCACGCTCACCGCCCTCCTCGGCCCGGTGCCGATGGCGATCATCCCGCTCGTCACGTTCCGGGACGGCCTGCGCGCCCGGCTGCGGGACGCCCGACCCGGCGGCGGTGTCGCCATCCTCGGCGACGCGACCACCGCCGTCGCCGACTACCTCACCGACGAGCAGGCCCGGGGCCGCCTCGCCGCCGACGCCGACATCCCGTCGCTCACCCTCTCCCTCGTCGGCGGCAGCCACCTCCTCACGACCGACAGCGCCGCGCCGCCCACCACCGACGCCGTCCACCGCCTCGTCACCACCGTCCTCGCCCCCGCCGTCCGGCACTGACGACGACCGAGCGAGGAGTCGTTCGGGCCGGGCCCAGGGCTCAGCCCGAGGGCGTCACCGGTTGGCCGGGCGAATGAAGCGCGGAGAGCCTGGCGACGTCATCCTCGGAAAGCGCGAGCCGGAAGCGGCTCTCCAGGGTTGGGCCCAGGTCCGCCGGGTCGATGGTCCTGGTCTCGATGGTGCCGTCCGGCAGGCGCCGCGTCAGGCCGAGATCGACCAGCCCGACCTGGACATCGTTCTCGTCCCACCGTTGCACGATCGTGTTCCGTGTGAAGATCGAACTGGGATGGGTTGACGCCAGGTGGTTCGGGGCGACGTAGTCGACGGCGTGTTGGGGCGTCTCGGTGAGCGTGTACAGCGCCATCTCGAACAGGCGCACCATCCACGCCTGCTCACCCTCCGGCGACGTCGTCCGCTCGACGCTCCACGTGTAGGGCCCGTACGTCGCCTCGCCGCCGAGTGGGATCGGCCCCAGCGGGTTGGCGGCACCGAACCCGACATCGACGAGCTGCTCCTCGACGATCAACGCCATGTGGGACGCGGGGCGGGGCGACCTCTCGTCGTCGAGGCGCACCCGCCCGACGCAGCGCGTCACCGTGAAGCCGAGTGCCTCCAACACCGCCGCGTAGAGGGTGTTCTGCTCGAAGCAGTAACCCCCGCGCCTCCCGTCGATCAGCCTCGCGACGAGGCTGGGGACATCGAGGCGAACCTCCCGCTCGAGGCGGACGTCGAGGTTCTCGAACGGGATCGATCGCACGTGTGCGAGCTGCAGCTCCTCCAGCGAGTGGTCCGAGGTACTGAGCCCGACACGGGCCAGGTACCGGTCGACGACGTCGCTGTCGAGACGCGACGACCGTCCACCGACCATCTCGCCAGGGTACGCGCACGTGGCGCCGAGCGTGCGGCCGCACCATCGCACCATGCCCGAACCCGGGCGGCGAGCTCACCGACCCAGTCGTGACGGGCGCACTTGCCGCCCGTCGTCAGGGGGTGGGGCGGTCGAGGAGGTGGCGGAGGGTGCGGGCGTCGGGGGCCAGGGCGGCGACCAGGGCGGCGCCGGGATGGGCCAACGGGAGGACCGCCAGCCGGGCCGGGCCGTCGCGGTAGGTGTGCGGGCGGATCGGGGCGTCGGGGCCGACGAGAAGGACCGAGCCGGCGGCCCGGGCGCCCGCCGCCACCGCCGGGCTGGACCAGTGGGGACCGCCGTGCTCGGTGGTCTGCACGAGGATCGGGTCACCGGCCGCCGTGCGGACGTCGACCGACGAGCACCACCGGCCACCCGGCTCCCCGTGGCGGCCGAGCACCACCTCCTCCCGCCACACCAGCTCGGCGCCGGCGGCCAGCTCCACCGTCGCCTCCGCCCGGTGGACCGCGCCCCGCGCCGCGACCCCCGGCTCCGGCAGCCACCGCAGCGTGGCGCCCTCCCCCACCCGGGCCGTCACCGAGAAGCGGGACGGGGCACCCGTCGCGTCGGGCTGGGCGATCGACGCGGCCACGGTGCGGACCGTCAGCGTCGCCCCCGGCTCGACCACCACGTCGAGGGCGAGGTCGTCCCCGCCCAGCGGGGCGAAGCCGCTGCCCACGACGTAGAGGCAGCCGTCGGCCCAGCGCAGGGTCAGCGGCACCTCCGACCGCACGTCCACCAGCCGACTCGGGCGGACCGGACCAGCCGGCCCGCCCGGGCTCGCCACGCCCACGCGGCCTTCCGGGGCCACCGGGCTGCCCAAACCGGCCGCACCCGCAGGATCGACACGACCCGCTCGACCGGCCGCCGCCCCCGGGGACGGTGGAGGCGAGCCGACCGCCGGTGCCAGGTCCGCGGCCCGCACCGGCGACGCGGCCGCGCCCGGGGACGGCACGCCCCCAGGAGGACGAGAGGTCACCGGCACCGGGCCCGCGGCCCGCACCGGCGACGCCGCCGACACCCCCAGGGACGGCATGCCCCCAGGACCAGCCGTGCTGACCGGCATCGGGTCCGCGGCCGGCGGCGGCGCACCGGCAGGACCCGGCGGGGGCGCAGGCGGCGGCGGAGCAGCCGCCGACGGCCGGTCGACCGGGGCGACGCGGGCGTAGGCCGTGGCCCTCATGGGGAGCGGGCGGGCTCGGGGCGCAGCTGGCGGGTCAGCCACTCGACGACGGGCGCCGCGTCGGGCTGCTCGGTGAGCGACAGGAACACCACCGGGCGGTCGCCCCGGACCGCCGCCGCGTCCCGGGCCATCACCTCCAGGCTGGCACCGACCAGCGGGGCGAGGTCGGTCTTGTTCACCACCAGCAGGTCGGCGGTGGTGACACCCGGCCCGCCCTTCCGGGGCACCTTGTCGCCGCCGGCCACGTCGACCACGAAGATCTGCCGGTCGACCAGCCCGTGGCTGAACGTGGCGGTGAGGTTGTCGCCCCCGCTCTCCACCAGCACCAGGTCGAGCGGGCCGAACCGGGCCTCCAGGTCCTCGACCGCGTCGAGGTTGGCGGTGATGTCGTCCCGGATGGCGGTGTGGGGGCAGCAGCCGGTCTCCACCGCCGTGATCCGCTCGGGGTCGAGGACCCCGTTGCGGCGGAGGAAGTCGGCGTCCTCGGTCGTGTAGATGTCGTTGGTGACGACGGCGACGGCCAGCTCGTCCCGCAGCTGCCGGCACAGGGCCGCCACCAGGGCGGTCTTGCCGCTGCCCACGGGGCCGCCGACCCCGACCCGCAGTGCCCGGCCTCCCGACCCCGGCCCCGGCGCCGGGAGGAGGGGCCGTTCGTCGTGGATCCCCGGACGGTCGTGGTCATGAAGCAAAGAGACGCACCTCCCAGGTGGCGTGGTCCTCGGCCGCGATCTCGGCCAGCGGCGCCGCCGGCGCCGGGAGCTCGCCCCGCACGACGGCGGCCGTGGCCGCCGCGGCCACGGCGTCGACCTCGGGGCCGAGCTCGGCGAGCAGCCGGTGGACGGCGATCGGGTCGAGCGACAGCAGCCGCACCGCGGCGCTCGCCGCCCCGGTCACGACCCCGTGGGCGGCCGCGACCGCCACGTCCCCCGGCCCGAGCCCGGCGACCCCGGCCGCGACCCCGAGCACCAGCGGGTGGTGGGGCCGGTCCCCGAGCTCGGCGTACCTCGCCGACGGCCACACCTCCCGGACCGCCCGCAGCAGCTGCCGACCCTGCCGCCGCGACGCCTCCCGGGCCGCCGGCGACGCCGTCCGGGCGTCGGCCTCGGCGTCGAGCCGCGCCAGCGTCCACGGCGACCCCCCGGCCCCGCTCCACGAACCTGCCCCCGAAACGGGGTCGATGGACCCCGTTTCGGGGGCAGGTTCGGCGAGGCAGGCCGCGGCGGCCAGGGCCGCGGCCACGAGGCCCGTCGTGTGCAGCTTCCCGGCCAGGAACGAGGCCACGTCGTCGAGGCCACCCAGCAGCTCCGCCACCGGCTCGACCCCGCCGCTGTGGGCATGGCCCCCGCTCGGCAGCCGCCCGTCGCCCAGCAGGAGGAGCGCCGCACCGACCCGCCCTGGACCGCCGGTGACACCTCCCCGACCGGCAGCGGCGCCGGCACCGACGTCGGCGTCCGCGGCCCGGGCGCCGACGTCCCCACGACCCGAGCCCGGGACACGCCCGGCGCCGGCGTCGGGGGCATCGGCGGGGTGGGCGCCGGTGGAGGTGGGGGTCAGGTCGGCCGGCATCAGAACAGGAAGTAGCGCTGGGCCATCGGGAGGACCTCGGCGGGGGCGGGTTCCACGACCTCGCCGTCGATCGTCACCGTGAACGTGTGGGGGTCGACGCGGATGTCGGGGCAGGCGTCGTTGAGCGGCAGGTCGGCCTTGGTGACCGGGCGGCAGTCCCGCACCGGCACCAGCGGGCGGTCGACCGCGAGCCGCGAGTCGAGCCCGGACTCCAGCGCCACCGGCGCCACGAACGCCACCGATGTCGCCGCCGGCGCCCGCCCGAACGCCCCGAACATGGGCCGCGGCAGCACCGGCTGAGGCGCGGGGATCGAGGCGTTGGCGTCGCCCATCGCGGCGAAGGCGATCATCCCGCCCTTCAGCACCACGTCGGGCCGGACGCCGAAGAACGCCGGCGACCACAGCACCAGGTCGGCCAGCTTCCCGACCTCCACGGAGCCGACCTCGCCGTCGAGCCCGTGGGCCACGGCCGGGCAGATCGTGTACTTGGCCACGTACCGCCGGGCCCGGAGGTTGTCGGCGCCACCGGCCGCCCCAGCAACACCACCGCCGTCACCCGGCAGGAACCCCCGCCGGCGCTTCATCACGTGGGCCGTCTGCCACGTCCGCAGCACCACCTCCCCCACCCGTCCCATGGCCTGGGAGTCGGAGCCGATCATCGAGATGGCCCCCAGGTCGTGCAGCACGTCCTCGGCGGCGATCGTCGAGGGCCGGATCCGGCTCTCCGCGAACGCCAGGTCCTCCGGGATCGCCGGGTTGAGGTGGTGGCACACCATCAGCATGTCGAGGTGCTCCTCGACGGTGTTCACCGTGTGGGGCCGGGTCGGGTTGGTGGACGACGGCAGCACGTGCGGCTCCGACGCCACGGTCACGATGTCCGGGGCGTGGCCGCCGCCCGCGCCCTCGGTGTGGTAGGCGTGGATCCCCCGCCCGGCGATGGCGGCCAGCGTGTCGGCCACGTAGCCGGCCTCGTTGAGCGTGTCGGTGTGGATCGCCGCCTGCACCCCCGACGCCTCGCACACCCGGAGGCAGGCGTCGATGGCGGCGGGCGTGGTCCCCCAGTCCTCGTGGAGCTTGAACCCGGACGCCCCAGCCCGCAGCTGCTCCCACAGCCCCTCGGTCGACACGGTGTTGCCCTTGCCGAGCAGGGCGACGTTGACCGGCCACGGGTCGAGCGCCTCCAGCATCCGGGCGAGGTGCCAGGCGCCGGGCGTGACGGTGGTGGCCTTGGTGCCCTCGGCCGGCCCGGTGCCGCCGCCGATGACGGTGGTGATCCCGGCGCCGAGCGCCTCGGTGAGGATCTCCGGGCAGATGAGGTGAACGTGGCAGTCGATCGCCCCGGCCGTGAGGATCTTCCCGTTGCCGGCGACGATCTCGGTCGACGGCCCGATGACCAGCGCGGGGTCGACGCCGGGCATGGTGCCGGGGTTGCCGGCCTTGCCGATGCCGACGATGCGCCCGTCCCGGATGCCGACGTCGGCCTTCACGATCCCCCAGTGGTCGAGGATGAGGGCGCCGGTGATGACGGTGTCGGGGGCGCCGTCGGCCCGGGTGGCGAGCGACTGGCCCATCGACTCCCGGATGACCTTCCCCCCGCCGAACACGGCCTCGTCGCCGCCGGCGCACCGGTCCTCCTCGACCTCGATCAGCAGGTCGGTGTCGGCGAGCCGCACCCGGTCGCCGACGGTGGGCCCGTAGAGGAGGGCGTACCGCTCCCGGTCCAGCTCCACGCTCAGCCCTCCGCGTCCCCGTCCAGCGGGCCGGCCACCTCGCCCCGCAGCCCCGCGACGACCCGCGCCCCGCCCAGCGGCACGAGGTCGACCTCGCGCTCGATGCCGGGCTCGAACCGCACCGCGGTCCCGGCCGGCACGGCCAGCCGGTGACCCCGGGCCGCGGCCCGGTCGAAGGCCAGTGCCGGGTTGGCCTCGGCGAAGTGGTAGTGCGACCCGACCTGCACCGGCCGGTCCCCGGTGTTGGCCACCACCAGCGTCAGGACCGGCCGGCCGGCGTTGAGCACCACCGGCCCCTCGCCGACGAGCACCTCGCCCGGGATCACGGGATCGGCTGGTGGATCGTCACCAGCTTCGTGCCGTCGGGGAACGTGGCCTCGACCTGGAGCTCGTCGAGCATCTCGGGGATGCCGTCCATCACGTCGTCCCGGGTGAGGACGCGGCGGCCGGCCTCCATGAGGTCGACCACCGGCCGCCCGTCGCGGGCGCCCTCCAGCACGAACGACGTGAGGACCGCCACCGCCTCGGGGTGGTTGAGCCGCAGCCCCCGGGCCCGCCGCGACTCGGCGAGCTGCCCGGCGAGGTGGACGAGCAACCGCTCCTGCTCGTGGGGTGTGAGACGCATCGCGCTCCTTCCTTCCGACCTTCCGACCTTCCGACCACGGCGGTCCGACCGCGGCCTTCGACACCGACGCCTGCGAACCGCGCCGTCAGACCGCCAGCAGGCCGGCGAGGGTCTCCTCGTCGGCGGTCGCCGTCGTGCCCGCCTCCACGACCTGCCCGCGGTCCAGCACCACGTAGTGGCGGGCCAGCCGCAGGGCCAGCTCGACGTACTGCTCGACGACGAGGATCGTGAGCCCGGTCGCGGCCAGTGCCGTGATCGCGGTCTCGATCTCGTCGACGATCGACGGCTGGATGCCCTCGGTGGGCTCGTCGAGGATCAGCAGCCGGGGCTGCGTGACCAGGCCCCGGGCGATGGCGAGCTGCTGGGCCTGCCCACCGCTCAGCAGCCCGGCGGGCCGTCCGTACAGCTCCCGGAGCACCGGGAACAGGTCGAGCGCGGCCTCCAGCGCCGGGCCCGCGGCGTCGCCCATCCGCCCGCTGCGCTCCTGCACCACCTGCAGGTTCTCCCGCACGGTCATGTGCGGGAACACCTGGTGGCCCTGGGGCACGTAGCCGATGCCGAGGCGGGCCCGCCGGTGGGGTGGCAGCCGGCCGAGGTCCTGCCCCTCGAACCGCACCCGGCCCGACTTGAGCGGCAGCAGCCCCATCACGCTGTTGAGCAGGGTCGTCTTGCCGACGCCGTTGCGGCCCATCACGCAGGTGACCGCCCCGGCGGGCACCGTCAGCGACACCCCGAACAGCACCTGGGTCCGCCCGTAGGCCACCTCGACGTCCTCGACCTCCAGGGCCAGCTCGACGTCGGCGTCCCCTGCGTCGACCGGCGCGTCGTCCACGATCGTCTCGGCCACGGTCACGTGCGCACCTCCCCCGTCAC
>DATCLV010000858.1:0-2503 GCA_036563745.1 Acidimicrobiales bacterium
GTCCACGTGGTGCGGGTCTCAGGGGTCGAGGGGAAGAACAGCTCGAGGCGGAGCTCCTGGGCGGTCACGTCGATCGGGGTGCCGATCGTGGCCACCACCGAGAAGAAGCCGACCACCGCTCCCTCGAAGGCGAACCGGACATCGACCACCGGCGCCGCCGCGACCCCGCCCACCGGCGCGGCGACCAGCGCCTCCCGCACCTCCGGGCGGGACCGGAGGTCGTCGAGCAGCACCACCGTGGCCGGGTCGGCGACGCCGCCGACCGCCTCGCGGCGTGCCCGATCCAGCAGCGCCGGCACCACGTCGGACCAGTTGACGACGCTGTCCCGCACCGGTCCCGGGCCGACGACCAGGCGCAGGACGTTGGCGTCGTCCGGGATCGGTTCCGGGGCCAGCAGCGTGCCGAACAGCCGCGCCGCTCCCTGGTTGGCCCGCACGACGTCCCACCCCCGGTCGAGCACGACCGCCGGGAACGGCTCGTGCTGGGCCAGCATCGAGCCGATCGCCTCGTCGACCCGGGCCAGCTCGCCGCTCCCCAGGGCCGACAACCCGTACACCGGGGCGTAGCCGGCGGCCAGCAGCAGGTCGTTGCGCTCCCGCAGCGGCACGTCGAGCGCCCGGGCCAGACGGAGGACCATGTGGCGGCTGGGTTGCGCCCGACCGGTCTCCACGAAGCTCACGTAGCGGGGCGTCGTGCCGGCGTCCGACGCCAGCCCCAGCTGGCTGACGTGCCGCACGGACCGCCAGTACCGGAGCTGTGCCCCGAAGTCGGAGGTCGTCCCGGTCGCCGGGGTCGTCATCGCCGTCATGACCCGACGGTACGGGCGGGAGCGCGGCGTGTCCCTTCCCCGCCGGGGAATCGTCGTCGGCCCGGCCCGGCCGCACAGTGGCGGCATGCACCTCACCGTCCACACCGACGACACCGCACCTCCGGCGTCCCGCCCCCTCCTGGCGGGCATCGCCGACGACCTGGGGCTGGTCCCCAACCTGGCCGCCACGGTCGCCGAGTCCCCCGCCCTGCTCGCCGCCTTCGACGCTCTCCGCCGGGCCGTCGGCGCCGTCGGCATCGACCCCGTGCTCCGCGAGGTGGCGGGCCTGGCGGTCGGCGTCGCCGTCGACAACGCCTACGGCGTCGCCTTCCACTCCACGGTCCTGGCCCAGCTGGGCACCAGCGAGGCAGACCTCGACGCCATGCGCGCCGGCCGACCCCCGTCGGACACCACCGCCGCCGCCATCCACGACCTGGCCCGGGAGGTCGTGCTCACCCGGGGCAAGGTCGACGACGCCGTGGTCGACCGGGCCGTCACCGCCGGCCTGTCCAGCGAGGCCATCCTCGACGTGGTGGCCGAGTGCACGTTCGCCGCCCTGGTCGGCACCGTCGACAACCTCGCCGGGCGCGTCGAGCTCGACGCCTTCCTCGCGCCGCGGGCCTGGGGCGCCAGTCCGGCGAGGGAGGGCCGGTAGCCTCGGGGCGTGGTGACGCTCGCCGAACGACTGGGGTACCGACCCGACGACCGGCTCCTCATCGTCAACTGCGACGACCTCGGCTCCACCTACGCGGCCAACATCGGCTGCTACGAGGCCTTGCGGGAAGGGGTCGCCACCAGCGCCTCGCTGATGGTCCCCTGCCCGTGGGCCCGCGACGCCGCCGCCCGCTACCGAGGCGAGGACGTCGGCGTGCACCTCACGCTCAACGCCGAGCTCGACCACTACCGCTGGGGCCCGATCACCCACGCCCCCTCCCTGCTCGACGGCGACGGCGGGTTCCCCCGCACGCTGGAGGACATCTGGGACCACGCCGACCTCGACGAGGTCCGCCGGGAGCTGCGGGCCCAGGTCGAGCGGGCGATCCTCTGGGGCTTCGACGTCAGCCACCTCGACAGCCACATGGGCACCCTGCAGCTGCGGCCCGAGTTCTTCGACGTCTACCTCGACCTGGCCGTCGACTTCGGCCTGCCGATCCGGCTGTCGGGGGCGTCGACCGAGCGCAGCATCGGGTTCCCGTTCCGCCAGCTCGCCGCCGAGGAGGGCGTGGTCTTCCCCGACCACCTGGTCCTGACGCCGGCCGGCGGGGTCGGCAGCCGCCGGGCGATCGAGCGGGCGATCATGGACCTGCGCCCCGGCGTCACCGAGGTGCTGATCCACCCGGCGATCGACACCCCCGAGCTGCGGGCCTGCACCGGCGACTGGGCCCACCGGGTCGACGACCACGACTTCGTCACCCGCGACCGCTCCCTCCGGGCGATGCTCGAGCGGGCCGGCGTGCAGCTCATCGGCTACCGGGAGCTCCGCAGCCTCCAGCAGAAGGGCTGAGCCCCGGTCGGCCCCCGGCTCGGCCGGTCCCGGCTCAGCAACCGCGGCCCCGGATCAGCCGCGACGCCGGGTCAGCCGCCGGCGGCGACCCCGGCGACCGCCTCCCGGAACGCCGGCCGGTGCGTGGCCGGGAGCAGGGCGAACAGGGTGCGCATGTCGCCTTCGGCCTTGAGCGTCCCCTGCATGTAGG
>DATCLV010000859.1:0-3203 GCA_036563745.1 Acidimicrobiales bacterium
GCCGGTGGGCGGGCCCTCGCTCACCTACTCCGACGACGACCTCGGCGTCCGGTTCGAGGCGATGGGCAACGGCAACCAGCGGTGGTCGTTCAGCATCCACGTGGGCCACGCCGCCGACGAGCACACCTCGTTCGACGCCCGCCGCTGGTACGAGTGGATGGTCGAGCTGCTCGGCCGGGCCCAGGACGTCGACATCGGCGACGCCGCCCGCTACCAGGACGGGATGCTCTACGTGCTCGCCCGCGACCGGGCCTTCTACGTCCTCGTCGACGCCCCCGACGGCTCCCCGACGCGCTTCTGGGCCGAGCGTCTCGCCGCCCGGGTCCTCCACCGCTTCGCCACCCGCCAGGCCCGCTGACCCGCGCCCTCCGCCGGTACTCTCGACACCTCTGACCGATCCTGCGGCGGCGACGGCCCCGTCCGACGAGCAGCTGGCGTTCGGCTCCGCCCGCGCCCGCTGGGTGCTGCTGGCCACCGTGGGCGCCTCGGGGATGGCGTTCCTCGACTCGACGGTCGTCAACGTCGCCCTGCCCCACATCGGCGAGGACCTCGGCACCGAGCTGGCCGGCCTCCAGTGGATCGTCAACGGCTACCTGCTCGCCACCGCGGCGCTGATCCTCCTCGGCGGCTCCCTCGGCGACATCTACGGCCGCCGCCGGGTCTTCCTCCTCGGCGTGGTGGTGTTCGCTGCGGCCTCGCTGGCCTGCGGCGTCGCCCCGAACGTGGGGCTGCTGGTGGTGGCCCGGGTGGTGCAGGGCGTCGGCGGGGCGCTGCTCACCCCGGGGTCGCTGGCGATCCTGGAGGCGTCGTTCCGGCCCGACGACCGCTCGCGGGCGATCGGCGCCTGGTCGGGGCTGAGCGGCGTGGCCTCGGCGATCGGGCCGTTCCTGGGCGGCTGGCTGGTCGACTCCGGGTCGTGGCGGGCGGTGTTCCTCATCAACCTCCCGCTGGCGGCGGTGGTGGTGCTGGCGACGCTGCGGCACGTCCCCGAGACCCGCAACCCGCACGCCGTCCGGCACGTCGACGTGCCCGGCGCGGTCCTGGTGTGCCTGGCGCTGGCCGCCCTGAACTGGGCGCTGATCGCCGCCGGCGACCGGGGCTTCGGCGACGGCGTCGTGATCGTGCCGCTGGTGCTCGGGGTCGGGGCGCTGGGGGCGTTCGTGGTGACCGAACTGCGCAGCCGGGCCCCGATGGTGCCGCCCGAGGTGTTCGCGAGCGCCCAGTTCCGGGCGGCGAACCTGGTGACGGTCGCCGTCTACGCCGGGCTCGGGATCGTGTTCTTCCTGCTGGTGGTGCAGCTCCAACAGGTGCTCGACTACTCGGCGCTGGAGGCCGGCGCGGCCACGCTGCCGATCACGCTGGTGATGCTGGCGCTGTCGTCGCGGTCGGGGCTGCTGGCCGACCGCATCGGGCCGCGGCTGCAGATGAGCGCCGGGCCGGTGCTGGTGGCGGTCGGGCTGGCGTGGCTGTCGGGGGTCGGCGCCGGCGACACCTACCTGGCGGCGGTGCTGCCGCCGGTGCTGCTGGTGGGCCTGGGGCTGGCGGCCACGGTGGCGCCGCTGACGGCGACGGCGCTGGGGTCGGTCGACGAGGCCCACGCCGGGGTGGCGTCCGGGGTGAACACGACCGTGGCCCGGGCCAGCCAGCTGGCGGCGGTGGCGGTGGTGCCGCTGCTGGCGGGGATCACCGGCGACACCTACCGCGACCCGGCGGCGTTCTCCGACGGGTTCCGCACCGGGATGCTGATCGCCGCCGGGCTGGTGCTGGTGGGCGGGGTCGTCGGGCTGCTGACGGTCCGGAACCCGGCGCCGGCGGCGCGCCCCGCCGAGGCGCCCGACCACGTCGGTCGGTACCACTGCGGCGTCGAGGGGCCCCAGCTGTCGGAGTGCCCGCGGCCGCCGGCGACCGAGACCTCGACCGCCGCCTGACCTGCTCGGCCACCCCCAGCGTCTGGGGACAACTCCCGGTCTATTTGGGGACAACGTCGGTGACCCTGTGGATCGCCCTGGTGACGGCGGGGGAGACCCTGTGGAGAGCCGGAGGTTGTCCACAGCCTGGGTCGCCGAGGCGCGCGCGGGCCGCGCGCGCCCGAGCCGGTCGCGGGGTCAGGTGGGGCCAGCCGGGGGTCAGGCCGGGGTGTCGGGCGGCTCGCCGTCGTCGCCGTCGCCGTCGCCGGGACGGCCCGGCTCGGGACGGGCGGCGGCCGACTCGGCCCGGGTCAGGACCTCGCGCAGCGGCAGGCCCCGGCGGCGGGCCACGCGGGCGGCGTCGTCGTGCTCGGCCTTGCGCCGGCCGGGGCTCACCTTCACCCGCACCGGCAGGCCCTCCACCTCGACGGTCCGCACCGTCCGGGCCGCGGGCCAGCGCTCCAGCGTCACGCCCCGGAAGCCCAGCGACCCGGTCTCGGCCGCCAGCGTGCGGCCCACCTGCTCGGCCAGCGCCGGGTCGACCAGCGCGCTGACCACGTGCGCCGGCCGCCCCTTCTTCATCACCACCGGTGTGAGCCAGGCGTCGTGCGCCCCCGCCTCCAGCAGCGCGGCGACGGTGTGGGCCAGGACCTCGCCGGTGGCGTCGTCGAGGTTGGCCTCCAGCAGGACCACCGGCTGCCCGGGCCGGGCGAGGCCGGTCGGGCTCGCGTCGCCGTCGCCGCCCTCGTCGTCGGCCAGCGACTCGCCCAGCACCACCTGCACGGCGTTGGGGCGGCCGTCGAGCTCCCGGGACCCCGCCCCGAACCCGGTGGCCTCGATGCGCAGCGGCGGCAGCGGCCCCCAGCGGGTGACGTTGGCGGCCAGCAGCGCGGCGCCCGTGGGGGTGGTGAGCTCGACGGGGAGGTCGATGCCGTAGGTGGGGGCGCCTCGCAGCAGCCCCACGACGGCCGGCGGCGGGTTGGGGAGCAGGCCGTGGGCGGCCCGGACCATGCCGGTGCCGTGGGCGACCGGGCTGGACTCGACGGTGTCGACGCCCAGCACGTGGAGGGCGGCGCAGGTGCCGACGATGTCGACGATGGCGTCGATGCTGCCCACCTCGTGGAAGTGGACCTGCTCCGGGGGTCGGCGGTGCAGCCGCCCCTCGACGGCGGCCAGCGCCCGGAACGTGGCCAGCGCCCGCTCGGCGACCGGTTCGGGCAGCCGGGCCTCGGAAACCAGGCCCGTGATGTGGGCGGCGGTGCGGACGACGGCCTCGTCCTCGGCCCGCACGTGGAC
>DATCLV010000867.1:0-14219 GCA_036563745.1 Acidimicrobiales bacterium
GGTAGGCCCGCTCCAGCACCGGGTCGACCCGGTCGGGCTCGGCGATCAGCCGGGCGGCGAGCCGACGGAACCGCGGGTCGTACCGCCGGAGCAGCATCCCGAAGGCCTGTCGGTCGCCCTCGCGGGCTCGCCGGAAGAGTCGCTTGTCGGGGGGACCATGTCTACCGCGCACGCAGCAGGCATCTCACCACACGCGCACCCCCTCGCGCGCCATCCCTGCGGGGTGAGGAGATCTTTCTGAACTTTCGATGCCGGTCGGGGCTTGACTGTCACACCCCGCCGCGAGGATGCGCCCAGCAGCTGCAGCACGCGGTCCGCCGGGAGCGGGCCAACCCGTGACCGCCAAGCGCTCCTTGACAACCGAACAGGGCCGGCCCCCGGTGGGGGCGGGCGATGCCGCCGGGCGCCGTCAGGCGCCGCTGCTGGCCACGAGGACGGGGATGGCGTCCTCGGCCCAGTGGCTGATGGCGCCCGGCCACAGCCCGACCCCGATGGTCACCACGAGGCAGAGCGCGAGCGCCAGCCCCGCGCCGGGCGAGATGGCCAGCCGGCCGCCCTCGGCGGACGCCTCCTCGTCGGCCATGTACATGGCCACGATGATCCGCAGGTACAGGAACGCCGCGATCACCGCCGCCAGCATGCCGATCACCGCCAGCGGCACCGACCCGGCGTCGACCGCCGCCGAGATCACGTAGAACTTGGCGAAGAAGCCCGACGTCAGCGGCACCCCGGCCTGCGACAGCAGCAGCAGGGTGAGCGTCAGCGCCAGCAGCGGTCGCTCGCGTCCCAGGCCCCGGTAGTCCTCGAGGCGGTGGCGGGCGTCGCCCTTGCGGCCGACGAGCGTCACCACGCCGAAGCTGCCGGCCACCATGAAGGTGTAGGCGGCCAGGTAGAACAGCGCGCCCTGCACCCCCTTGTCGGTGGCGGCCTGGATGCCGATCAGCACGTAGCCGGCGTGCGAGATGGAGCTGTAGGCCAGCATCCGCTTCACGTTGGTCTGCACCACCGCCAGCACCGAGCCGACGAGGAGCGTGGCGATGGCGAGGCCGTAGACCATCGGCTGCCAGTCGACGGCGTAGGCCTGGAAGCCGAGCACGAACACCCGGATCATCCCGGCGAACCCGGCCACCTTCACGCCGGAGGCCATCCAGGCGACCATCGGGCTCGGGGCGCCCTGGTACACGTCGGGCGTCCAGAAGTGGAAGGGCACGGCCGACACCTTGAAGCCGAGGCCGACCAGCACCAGCGCCAGCCCGGCGAACACGAGCCCGTCGTTCTCCAGCACGCTGGTGCTGAACAGGCCCATGATCGTGCCGAGGTTGGTGGTCCCGGTGCCGCCGTAGAGCAGGGCGATGCCGTAGAGCAGGAAGGCCGAGGCGAAGCTGCCCAGCACGAAGTACTTGAGGCCGGCCTCCTGCGAGGTCACCCGGCGCAGGTGCAGGGCGGCCAGGACGTAGACGGCGATCGACAGCGCCTCGAGGCCGAGGAACAGCACGATGAGGTCGTTGGCCTGGGCCATCACCACGCCACCGGCGGCCGACAGGAGCACCAGGGCGTAGGCCTCGATGCCGTCGAGGCCCTCCCGGCGCAGGTAGCCGTCGATGAGCAGGGCGGTGAGCACCACGCCCGCGGCGATCACGACGGTGGCGAACACCGAGAAGCCGTCGACGCCGATGGCCCCTTCGAGCGTGCTGAACGGCCCGCGGTCGGCGTCCTGCACCCGCCGCCACAGCGGGATCGCCAGGCCGATGGCGGCGAGGCCGGCGATCGACGTGATCAGCGCGTAGGCCCCGGGGAAGAGGCGCGACCGGACGAACGAGGTGAGGAGCAGGAGGAGCAGCGCCCCGCCCACGAGGGCGAGCACGGGCCCGAGCGCCCACCAGTCGACGTGGGGCGTGACGATGGGCTCCGGTTCGGCCGGCAGGGGCTGGCTGACGACGGCGAGCAGTGCGTTCACGGGTGGGCCTCTTCCTCTGCCGACGCTCCCGACGCCGACTCCTCGCCCTCGTCCAGCTCGGCGAGCTGCTCGGGGCCCTCGGAGGCGATCGTGGGTTCCTCGAAGTCGCTGTTGTCCTCGACGTGGGCGATCAGGCGGTCGACGGCGGGCTCCATGCGCTCCAGCACCGGCTTCGGGTAGACGCCGAGGAAGACGATGAGCCCCAGGAGCGGCGCCAGGACCAGGCCCTCCCGCCACGTCAGTTCGGCGAAGCCCTTGTTGTCCTCGTCGGGCTCGCCGTGGAACACCCGCTGGTAGGCCCACAGGAGGTACAGGGCCGCCAGGATCACGCCCGCGGCGGCCACCACGGCCCACCAGCGCCGGGTGAGGAACGAGCCCACCAGCACCAGGAACTCGCCGACGAAGCCGTTGAGGCCGGGGAGACCGATCGACGACATCATCACCAGCGTGAAGACGGCGGCGAAGACGGGCGCCACCTTCTGCAGGCCCTTGAGGGCCGCGATCTCCCGGGTGTGGCGGCGGTCGGAGATCATCCCGACCAGGAGGAAGAGCGCGCCCGTCGACAGGCCGTGGTTGATGTTCTGCAGGATGCCGCCCTGCAGGCCCTGGGTCGTGATGGCGAAGGTGCCGAGCACGATGAACCCGAGGTGGGCGACCGACGAGTAGGCCACCAGCCGCTTCAGGTCCTTCTGCATGGTGGCCACGACGGCGCCGTAGATGATGCCGACGACGCCGAGGGTCACCAGCGTCGGGGCGAAGAAGGTGGCGGCGTCCGGGAACAGGTAGAGCCCGAAGCGCACCATGCCGTAGGTGCCCAGCTTCAGGAGCACGCCGGCCAGGATCACCGATCCGGCGGTGGGCGCCTCGGTGTGGGCGTCCGGCAGCCAGGTGTGGAGCGGGAACAGCGGGACCTTCACCGCGAACGCCAGCGCGAAGGCGAGGAAGATCCAGCGGGCGGCCGTCCAGTCGAACGGGTTGGCCCCGGCGTCGTCGTCGGTGACCGTGCGGGACTCGGCGATCTCCACCAGGTCGAAGTCGAGCTCGTTGTCCCGCTCCATGAGCTCGGTGATCTCGCTCTGGAGCTCGGTGGTCACCTCGCGGTCGCCGGACTCGACCTCGGCGATGAGCTCCTGGGCCCGGGCCTGGTCGCGGTCGTCGAGGGCGTCGCGGTGCAGGAAGGCCAGGCTCACGATGCCGACCAGCATCAGCGCCGAGCCGAACATCGTGAACAGGAAGAACTTCAGCGCCGCGTAGACCCGGTTGCCGTAGCCCCAGCCGCCGATGAGGAAGTACATCGGCACGAGGACGACCTCGAAGAACACGAAGAAGAGGAAGAGGTCGAGGGCCATGAAGACCCCCAGGCACCCGGCCTCCAGCACCAGCAGCCAGGCGTAGTACGACTTCTGGTCGTGGTGGGGGGTCGCCCCGAGCATGGCGATCGGGAACAGCAGCCCGGTCAGCACCACCAGGAACAGCGAGATGCCGTCGATGCCCAGGTGCCAGGAGATCCCGAAGTCGCTGATCCAGGAGCGGTTGACCTCGAACTGGTAGCCGGCGTCGCCGACCTCGAAGTCGGCGAGCAGGAACAGGCTGAGCGCGCCCGACGCGACGGCGAACAGCAGCGCCACCAGCCGGTGCAGCTCGGCCCGCGCCTTGGGGATCGCCGCGACGGTCAGGGCACCGACGGCGGGCACCGCCACCAGCGCGGTCAGGATCGGGAAGTCGGGCGCCGCGTGGCCGGCCGCTTCGCTCGCGAACACTGCAACGGACGACATCAGAACGTGAGCCTCGTGAGGAAGTAGCCGAGCACGATCACGACACCGGTCGTGATGCCCAGCGCATAGCTGCGGACGTAGCCCGTCTGGGCGTGGCGCAGGAGCCGGCCGGTGCGCTGCACCAGCCCGGCCACGCCGTTGACGGCGCCGTCGACCACGGTGCGGTCGAAGGCGGCGGTGGCCTCGAAGGCCGCCTCCCCGGGGCCGCCGACGAAGGCGGTGATCGCCTCGTCGTAGTACCAGCCGTGGGCCAGGACGGTGGGCTCGGTCACCCGCTCCTTGCGGCGCAGGTAGACGGCCCGGGCGGCGACGATGCCGACCACGGCCAGCACCACCGCGGCCGCGGCCAGGCCCCACTTCACGCCGGTGGCGACGTCGATGTGGGCCTCGTTCTCACCGATCACCGGGTGGAGCCAGTGCTCGAGGAACTTGCTGTCGTCGGTGAAGGGCAGGTTGAGGCCGCCACCGAGCACCGACAGCACCGCCAGCACCACCAGGGGCAGGGTCATCAGCCACGGCGACTCGTGGGGGTGGATCTCGGCGTGCCCGTCGGCGTGGGCGTCGGCCGCCTCGGCCTCGGCCGCACCCTCGTCGCCGACGTCGACGGCGTGGCTCGCGGGGTCCTCGTTCCACCGGGGCTCGCCGAAGAACACCAGGTACACCTGGCGGCTCATGTAGAAGGCGGTGAGCAGGGCGGTCACCAGGCCGATCACCCACAGGGCGGGGTGGAGGTCGTAGGCGTAGAGGAGGATCTCGTCCTTCGACCAGAAGCCGGCGAACGGCGGCACGCCGGCGATCGCCAGCCACCCGATCATGAAGGTGGCGGCCGTGATCGGCATGACCTTGCGCAGGCCGCCCATGCGCTGCATGTCCTGCTCGTCGTGCATCCCGTGGATGACCGAGCCGGAGCCGAGGAAGAGCAGCGCCTTGAAGAAGGCGTGGGTGACCATGTGGAACACGGCCGCCACATAGGCGCCGATCCCGACGGCCAGGAACATGTAGCCCAGCTGGCTGACCGTCGAGTAGGCCAGCACCTTCTTGATGTCGTTCTGGGCCACGGCGATGGTGGCGGCGAACAGGGCGGTGAGCGCGCCGACCCACGCGATGACGTCGGGTGCCCAGTCGTAGCCGGCGGCCAGGATCGGGTTCACCCGGGTCATGAGGAACACGCCCGAGGTCACCATGGTCGCCGCGTGGATCAGGGCGGAGACCGGCGTGGGGCCGGCCATGGCGTCGGGCAGCCAGATGTACAGCGGCAGCTGGGCCGACTTGCCGCAGGCGCCGACGAAGAGCAGCAACCCGATGCCGGTGGCGGTCACCGCGGCGAACGTGCCGGTCTCGGCGGCCAGCGCCAGGTCGCCGTAGTCGATGCTGCCGATCGAGGCGAACGAGAGGAACATCGCCAGCATGAAGCCCCAGTCACCGATGCGGTTGGTGACGAAAGCCTTCTTGCCGGCCGAGGCGTTCTTCTCGTCGCTGAACCAGAACGAGATCAGCCAGTACGAGCAGGCGCCCACGCCTTCCCAGCCCAGGAAGGTGACCAGCAGGTTGCTGCCGAGCACCAACATGAGCATCGAGAAGACGAACAGGTTCAGGTACACGAAGAACCTCGGGAACCCGCCGTCGCCGTGCATGTAGCCGATTGAGTACAGGTGGATCAGCGAGCCGACGCCGGTGACGAACAGCGCCATCGTGATCGACAGCGGATCGGCCAGGAAGCCGAGGTCGACGCTGAAGCCGCCGGTCGGCAGCCACTCGAACAGCGTCTTGACGACGTGGCGCTCCTCCTCGGGTTTGTCGAGGAGCCCGACGAAGACGATCGCCGTCGCCACGAAGCTGGCGAAGCAGGCCGCCGTCGCCACCCACCCGGCCAGCGGTTCGCCCAGCCGCCGCCCGGCGACGAGCAGGACCAGGAAGCCGGCCAGGGGCAGGGCGGGGATGAGCCAGACCAGATCGACCACGGGTGTCCCCTCTGTCCTATCCCTCGAGCAGCGCCAGGTCGTCGGCCGTCGCCTCGGGCCGCTTGCGCAGCAGGGCGACGATGATGCCCAGGCCGACCACCACCTCGGCGGCCGCGACCACCAGCACGAAGACGACCACCGTCTGGCCGCCGATGTCGTCGAGCATCCGCGAGAACGTCACGAACGTGAGCGTGACGGCGTTGAGCATCAGCTCGACGCACATGAACATCACGAGCGGGTTCCGGCGCACGAGCAGGCCGATCGCGCCGATGCCGAACAGCAACGAGCCCAGCACCAGGTACCAGGCCGGTGTGACCTCCAACGCGGCCAGCATCACGCCGTGACCTCCTCGGGCTCCTCGGCCGGCTCGTCGGCCGGCGCGGCTGCGGCGCCGCCGGCCTCGCCGCCGCGGGGGTTGCGCTCGTACACCCGGGCCCGGGCCTCGGCCCGCGCGATCCGCTCGGCCACCTGCTCGGCCCGCTCCTCCTGGCCCGGGTCGACGATCTCCTCGGCCCGGCGCGACCGGCGGGCCAGCACCACGGCACCGACCACGGCGATCACCAGCAGCACCGAGGTCAGCTCGAAGGCGAACACGTACTTGGTGAACAGCGCCTCGCTGAGGAGGCTGATGTCGTAGGCGCCCTCCTCGGGCAGCGGGCCGACGTCGCCGCTGATGCCCGTCGCCTCGAAGCTGGTGCTGGCGAGCGCCGCCACCACCAGGGCCACGACACCGATGCCGAGCACGCCGGCGGCGATGCGTTGGCCGCCGAGCGGCTCGACGCGCAGGTCCTCGGCCCGGTCGACGCCGAGGAACATGATCACGAACAGGAACAGCACCACGATGGCGCCGGCGTAGACGATCACCTGGACCGCGGCCAGGAAGTGGGCCTCCTGGGCCACGAACAGCACGGCGATGCCGAACAGCGTCGCCACCAGCGACAGCGCGGCGTGGACCGGGTTGCGGCTGGCGATCACGCCGATGGCGCCGGACAGGCAGACCAGCCCGGCCACCGCGAAGACGAACAGCTCGACCATCAGTGCCCTCCCCCGTGCCCGGGGTCGCCGTGCACCCCCTGGTGGACCGGGTCGGCCGCGTCACCCTCGACGGGTTCGGTGGTCGGGTCGTCGGCACCGCCGGTCCCGGCGCCGCTGGCCACCGTCGGCCGCTCGGCGCTCTGGCCCTTCTCCGGCTCGCGCACCCCGTAGCCCAGCTCACCGGCCCAGGCCACGATGCCCTCGAACTCGGCGGCGCCGGAGGGGGCCGTCGCCCGCATCCAGGCCGACGTGTAGTCCTCGACGGCCTCGATGTCGCTCCAGTCCTCCCAGGGCAACTGCTGGGGCCGCCCGTCGTCGCCGACCACCAGCTCCGCCTTCGTGTAGATGGCGTCGCTGCGGTTGGTGAAGCTGAACTCGAACAGCTTCGACTCGGTGATCGCCTCGGTCGGGCACGCCTCCACGCACAGGTCGCAGTGGATGCACCGGAGGTAGTTGATCTCGTAGATGAAGCCGTAGCGCTCGCCCGGCGACACCGGGTTGTCGAGCGGGTTGTCGGCACCCCGCACGTAGATGCAGCGGGCGGGGCAGACACCGGCGCAGAGCTCGCAGCCGATGCACTTCTCCATCCCGTCCTCGTAGCGGTTCAGCACGTGCCGGCCGTGGAGGCGGACGGGCTTCGGCCGCTTGCCGCCCTCGTCCTTCGCGTAGGTCCGGGTCAGGCGCGGGAACTCGAAGAGCTTCTTGAACGTGACCTTGAACCCGTCGAGGTACCCCATCAGACGAGCGCCCCCTCGGTGTCGGCGGCCTCTTCCTCGGCGTGGCGGGCCTGGCCCACCCGGAGCGCCGCGGCGATGGCGGCCCAGCCCACGATGAGCACGGCGAACGACCCGGCCATCACGTAGGCGACGTTCCAGTCCTCGTCCCGCCCGATGTAGATCGTGGCCAGCAGCAGGAGCCAGGCCAGCGACAGCGGGATGAGCACCTTCCAGCCGAGGTTCATCAGCTGGTCGTAGCGGAAGCGGGGCAGCGTCGCCCGGAACCACACGAACATGAAGAGGAAGACGAGCAGCTTCAGGAAGAACCAGATGACGCCCCACAGCCAGGCCGGGCCGGCCAGGATCGGGCCGGCGGGGCCACCCAGGAACAGCGTCACGATGATCGCCGACAGCGTGACCGTGTTCATGAACTCGGCCAGGTAGAAGAAGGCGAACCGGATCGACGAGTACTCGGTGTTGAAGCCGCCGACCAGCTCCTGCTCGGCCTCGACGAGGTCGAACGGCGGCCGGTTGGCCTCGGCGGTGCCCGAGATCACGAAGATCACGAACGGCACCACGCCGGTCACGATCAGGTTCCAGTGGGGCAGGCCCACGTCGCCGAACAGCCCGAAGCCCTCACCCGCCTGCTGCAGGACGATGTCGTGGGTCGACAGCGAGCCGGTGAAGAGCACCACGGCCACCACCGACAGGCCGAGCGACGCCTCGTAGGACACCATCTGCGCCGAGGCGCGGACGGCGCCGAGCAGCGGGTACTTCGACCCCGACGACCAGCCGGCGAGCATGATGCCGTAGACGGCGATCGACGACATGGCCAGGATCAGCAGCACGCCGATGGGCGGGTCGGCCAGCTGGAGGTAGGTCTCCTTGCCGAACAGCTCGACAGTGCCCTGCTCCTTGCCGTCGAAGCCGCCGCCGATCGGGATGACGGCGAACGTGACGAACGCCGGGATCAGCGACAGGTACGGGGCCAGGGCGAACACCCGGCGGTCGGCCCGGTCGGGGACCAGGTCCTCCTTGAAGAACAGCTTGGTGCCGTCGGCCAGCGTCTGGAGGAGGCCGAACGGGCCGGCCCGGTTGGGGCCGAGCCGGTGCTGCATGTCGGCGATGAGCTTGCGCTCGAACCAGACCATGAGCATCACCGACACCAGCAGCAGGGCGAAGGTCACCACCGTCTTGAGGACGACGATGCCGACCTCGGCCCAGCCGAAGTCCCCGACCAGCAGCGGGTCGAGGCCGAAGACCTGCGCGATCACAGTCATGGGCGCTCCACCCGGACGTCGGTGACCACCATCTTGGCGTCGATGAGGGCGTTGACCCGGCCGCCGCTCTGGTTCACGTGCAGCAGGGCGACGCCCCGGGGCACGTGCTCGCTGGGCTGGACCGGCACGAGCATGTTGGCCCGGGCCGACGTGACGCGGGCCTCGTCGCCGGGGCTGACGCCGATGCGCTCGAAGTCGTGGGGGTGCAGCTGGACCACGGCCCCCTCGGCCAGGCCCACCAGCGACTCGCAGTGGCGCAGCATCGTGCCCCGGTCGTAGAGCTTGCGGGTGGCGACCAGGCGCAGGCCGAAGCTGTCGGCCGGCGGCGGCTCGACCACCGTCCACTCGGGCAGCGGCAGCGGGCCCGGCCCCCCGTCGCCGAGCACGTGGCCGGCGTCGGTGGCGGGCGGGGCGATGGCGTCGCCCGGGATCGGGTCCTGCTCGGTGCCCAGGACCACGTTGTCCGACGTGGCGCTGCCGCTGCCGGTGCCGCCGGCCAGGTTGGCGACGTCGACGTCGGCGGGCCCGGGCACGGTGGCGGTCTGGCCCGAGGGATCGGTGCCGGCGGTCTCCGCCCCGGCCGTCGCGTCCTCGGCGTCGGTGCGGGGGCTCTCGCCGGTCGCGTCGGTGTCGGCCTGGCCCTCGACGGCGGGGTCGCCGTCGGTCGGCGCCTCGCCGCCCCGGCCACCGTCACCGTCGGCGCCGTTGACGTCGTGCAGCCGGGCCCGCGGCCAGGCGACCAGCACGCCCTCGTCGGGGCCGCTCGCCGCCAGGACGTCGCCGACGCCGGCGAACAGCGGCGCCACCTGGCGCAGCTCGTCCCACACCTGCTCGGGCGACTCCAGCCCGAGGTCGTAGCCGAGGCGACGGGCGAGCTCGGAGGCGATCACCCAGTCGCTCTGGGCCGTGCCGGGGGCGGTCACCGCCTGGGACAGCGAGGTGATGCGGCCCTCCAGGTTGGTGGTGGTGCCCCGCACTTCGGCGAAGCCCGCGGCCGGCAGGACCACGTCGGCCTGCCGCACCGACTCGGTGAGGAACAGGTCGGTGGCGATCACCGTGCGGGCACCGGCCAGGCCCCGCTCGGCCAGGTCGCGGTCGGGGAAGTCGCTGAGCGGGTCGGCGCCCAGCAGGATCAGCGTGTCGATCTTCCCGGCGGCCGCGGCGGCGAGGATGCCGGCGGCGTCGAGGCCCCGCTCGGTCGGCACCCGCGGCCACAGCTCGGCGGCCGCCGCCCGACCGGCCTCCAGCGTCTGGCGGCCGGCCAGCAGTCCCGGCGCCATGCCCATGTCGAGGGCACCGTGCACGTTGGCCCGGCGCAGCGCCGACAGGAACTTCACCTCGGGGTGGGCGTCGTGGATGGCCTTGGCGGCGGCGGCGATCGACTCGGCGGCCTCGGTGAGGTTGCCGCGGCCGAGCACGACGGTCACCCGGTTCTCGGCCAGGAGGCGGGCCACGTCCTCGACGAGGTCGGCGCGGATGCCGGCGACCTCGGTGCTCAGGCCGGGCCCGGCGTCGTCGTCGGCCACGGCGTCGCCGTCCTTGCGGCCGGCGCTCAGCAGCGCCGAGACCAGCGCGTGGATCTCGCCGGGGCGGTACCGCAGCGAGTGGGTGGCCAGGTGGCTCGTGGCGGTCTCGACCGAGGAGAGCTCCACCAGCTGGACGCCGTCCTCGATGACGGCGTGGCGGAGCCGCAGGTACAGGACCGGCAGCTCCTCCTTCGGATCGGGGCCGATCAGCAGCACCACGCCGCCGGGGGCGCAGGCCTCGTCGATGGTCGCTCGGGGCAGGCCCGCCACCAGCTCGGCGGGGAGCCCGTCGTCGAGCTGGCAGTCGACGTTGTCGGTGCCGATGATGCCCTTGGCCAGCTTCACCCAGGCGTAGGCGTCCTCGTTGGTGAGCCGGGCGCCGCCGAGCACGGCCACGCCCTCGGGGCCGCTGCGGTCGATGCCCTGCTGGAGGGCGTCGGTGGCCCGCTGCAGGGCGGCCGACCAGGTGGCCGGCTCCAGCAGCAGGCCCTCGTCCCGCAGCAGCGGGCTGCCCAGGCGGTCCTCGCTGTCGACCGCCTCGAAGCTGAAGCGGCCCTTGTCGCACAGCCAGCCCCAGTTGACCGGCTCGAGGTCGACGCCCTGGTAGCGCAGCACCTTGTTGCGGCTCGTCTGCACGACGATGCGGCAGCCGACCGAGCACTGGGTGCAGGTGCTCTCGGTCTCCTCCAGGTCCCACGGGCGGGCCTTGAAGCGGAACGGCGCCGCCGTCAGCGCACCCACCGGGCAGATCTGCACGGTGTTGCCGCTGAAGTAGCTGGCGAAGGGATCGTCGGGGAAGGTGTTGACCTGCGTCTGGTTGCCGCGGTCGAGGAAGTGGATCAGCGGGTCGCCGGCCACCTCCTTGGCGAACCGGGTGCAGCGATCGCAGAGGATGCAGCGCTCACGGTCGAGCAGCACCAGGTCGCTGACCGGGATCGGCTTCTCGTAGTGCCGCTTCTCCTCGACGAACCGGCTCTCGCCCGGCCCGTAGGCCATGGTCTGGTCCTGCAGGGGGCACTCGCCGCCCTTGTCGCACACCGGGCAGTCGAGCGGGTGGTTGATCAGCAGGAACTCGAGGACGCCTTCCTGCGCCTTCTGCGCCGCCGGCGACTCGGTCACCACGGTCATGCCGTCGGCGACCTCGATCATGCACGACGGCTGCAGGGCCGGGCCCCGGCCGGTGTCGATCTCGACGAGGCACATCCGGCACATGCCGACCGGGTTCATCCGCGGGTGGTAGCAGAACCGCGGGATGTACACCCCGTTCCGCTCCGCGGCGGCGATCACCAGCTCGCCCTTCCGGGCCTCGATCTCGTGCCCGTCGACGGTGACCTTCACCGTGTCCGGGGACGCTTGGACGTCCGTCACGCCGGTGCCTCCGCAGGCTCGGGCTCGGGTTGGTCGGGTCGCGACAGGTAGGCCTTGCCGTTGATCGGCACCGAGATCTCGGCGTCGCCCTCGCAGCGGGCGGCGAACTCGTCGCGGAACCGCAGCACGGCCGAGGCGATGGGCGACACGGCCGAGGGGCCCAGCGGGCAGATCGTGGTCTGCTTGGGCGGCCAGGTGATCTGCGGGCTGATGTTGTCGCAGATGTCCATCAGCTTGTCGATGTCGCCGCGGCGGCCCTTCCCGTCGACCATCCGGCGGAGGATCTTCTCCAGCCAGGTGGTGCCCTCGCGGCAGGGCGTGCACTTGCCGCACGACTCGCGGGCGAAGAACCGCACCACCCGCCAGGCCGCCTTGACGGCGTCGGTGGTCTCGTCCATGACGACGATGGCGCCCGAGCCGAGCATCGACCCGGCGGCGCCCACGGCCCCCGCCTCCAGCGGCAGGTCGAGGTGCTCCTCGAAGAACCACGGCGCCGACGCCCCGCCGGGGATGAAGGCCTTCAGCCGGTTCCCGTCGCGGATGCCCCCGCCGTACTGCTCGCCGTAGAGCAAGTCGCGGAAGGTGGTGACGCCGAACTCGACCTCGTAGACGCCGGGCCGGTTGACGTGCCCGGACACGGCGAACAGCCGGGTGCCGGTGCTCTTCTCGGCGCCGAGGTCGGCGAACGCCCCGCCACCGTTGTTGACGATCCAGGGCAGGTTCGACAGCGTCTCGACGTTGTTGACGACGGTGGGCTGCAGGTACAGGCCCTTCGCCGCCGGGAAGAACGGCGGCTTGAGGCGGGGCATGCCCCGGTTGCCCTCCAGCGACTCGATCAGCGCGGTCTCCTCGCCGACGATGTAGGCGCCGGCGCCCCAGTGGAGGACGATGTCGATCGAGAACTCGCTGCCGAGGATGTTCTTGCCGACGTAGCCGGCGGCGTAGGCGTCGTTCAGCGCCCCGGCCAGCCGCTCCTGGGCCAGGGCCATCTCACCCCGGACGTAGAGGAAGGCCTGGCCGCAGCCGATGGCGTAGGAGGCGAGCAGCACGCCCTCGATGAGCTGGTGCGGGTCGCGCTCCATGAGGAGCCGGTCCTTGTAGGTGCCGGGCTCCGACTCGTCGCCGTTCACCACCAGGTAGCGCGGGAACACGCCGGGCGGGCAGAACCCCCACTTCACGCCGGCGGGGAAGCCGGCGCCGCCGCGGCCGAGCAGGCTCGCCGCCTTGACCTCCTCGGCCACCTGGGCGGGGGTCAGCTCGTTGAGGGCGCGACGCAGCGCCTGGTAGCCGCCGGTGGCCTCGTAGCGCTCGAGCGTGAAGCCGTCCTCGAGGTCCCACCGCGAGGTGACGATCCGTGGGATCTCCCGGCGGCCGGCCTGGCCGTTGCCCGACGGGGTGCTCGTGGTGTCGCTCATGACGAGGCGCCGCCCGTCTCGTTGCGGGCCAGCCACACCGGCTCGACGTTGACGTTGGGCCGGGCCACGCGGGCCCGGCGCTCGGGCGCCACCTTCTGGCGCACCCGGGAGAGCGTGCCGTGCTTGGGCACCTCGTGGGCCAGCCGGCCCAGCGAGAGGTCCTCCAGCAGCTGGTCGACCTCGTCGTGGGTGACCTTGTGGAAGTAGCGGTAGTTCACCTGCAGGCAGGGCGCCTCGGTGCACGCGGCGATGCACTCGACGTCCTCCAGGGTGAACTTCCCGTCGGGCGTCGTGCTGCCGGCCTTGATCTGCAGCCGGTCCTCCAGGTGCTCCAGCAGCTCCTCGCCGCCGTTGAGGAGGCAGGAGATGTTGGTGCAGACGTTCACGAGGTACTCGCCGACGGGTTCGCGCTTGAACATCTCGTAGAACGAGCAGGTGCCGAGCACCTCGGCCGGCGTCACGTCGAGCAGCTCGGCGATGTGCTCCATCGCCTCGTCGCTCACGTAGCCGTCCTGTTCCTGCGCCAGGTGCAGGAGCGGGATCATCGCCGACCGCGCCACGGGGTAGCGGTCGATGATCTCCTGCGCCAGGGTCGTGTTCTCAGGGGAGAAACGGGCCATCGGTCTACCTGTCCACCTCGCCCATGATCGGGTCGGCCGAGGAGATGACCGCGACCGCGTCGGCGATCAACCCGCCCCGCAGCATGTGCGGCAGGGTCTGCAGGTTGACGAACGACGGGCCGCGGATGTGCATGCGGTAGGGCCGGCCGCCACCGTCGCTCACGATGTAGCAGCCGAGCTCGCCCCGGGGGCTCTCGATGGCCCGGTACACCTCGCCGGCCGGCACCTTGAACCCCTCGGTGAAGATCTTGAAGTGGTGGATCAACGCCTCCATCGACTCGTCGATGCGGGCCCGGGGCGGCGGTGTGACCTTGCGGTCCTGGATGCGGTAGTCGCCGCCGGGCATGGCGTCGAGGATCTGGTGCACGATCTTGATCGACTCGCGCACCTCGTTGAGCCGGATGGCGTAGCGGTCGAAGCAGTCGCCGTAGCTGCCGACGACCACGGAGAAGTCGAGCTGGTCGTAGTACAGGTACGGCATGTCGCGCCGCAGGTCCCACTCCACGCCGGTGGAACGGAGGATCGGGCCGGTGGCGCCGAGGGCGATCGCCTCGTCGGCCGTGAGC
>DATCLV010000868.1:0-5314 GCA_036563745.1 Acidimicrobiales bacterium
GCTCGACCAGCCACGCCGCGGCCTCGCCGGTGAGGTACGGGGCCGGGTCGCCGTAGCGCCCGGTGCCCCAGTGCTGCGACCAGCCGGTGTGCAGCAGCACGGCGTGGCCACCGACGTCGCCCGCCGCGGCCAGCGCCACCACGTCGATGTCGCGCCGCTCGCTGCCGGTCAGGTGCACGACGACCGCCGGCAGGTCGGCCACGGCGTCGAGGGGCAGGCCGGCCAGGTCGGTGCCGTCGGCGTAGCGGTGGAACGGGCTGTCGAGGTAGGTGCCGGTGTTGCCGACCATCGTGATGCGGTCGATGGCGAACTCGGTGCCCTCGGCGTAGTGGGCCCGGGACGCCTCCCGGGTGAGGTGGGCGGACAGCTCGGGGCCGGGCAGGCCCGGGTAGGTGACCATCCCCTCGTGGATGGGGTGGTTGAGCTCCACCAGCCGGCGCTCGCCGGCCCCCGAGGCCGGCGTGGGGTCGAGCGCGTCCCGCGACCCCTTGTGCGCCTCCTCGAACACCCGCACCCCGGACAGGCGCACCTGGTCGACCATCAGCAGCCCCAGGTGGCGGACGAAGGCGGCGGCGAGGCGCTCCTCGTCGACGTCGGGGCCCGGCACGTCGAGGCGGAACCCCTGGGTCTGCAGGGCGCCGCCGTTGCGGAACGTCACCTCGGCATCGAACTCGGCTCGGTACTCGGTCACGCCCGCAGGCTACGGGCGCGCCCCCGCCCCCTCGCCGCGGTTTCCGCCGCGACGGCCCACCCGGCGTCGAGCCAGGAAGCCCGGCGGGTCACCGAGCCTGGCGAATCACCACGGCCGGCGGGTCACCACGGCGGCGGCGTGATCCCGTGGTCGGCCAGCGCGGCGGCCACCGGGCGGCCGCGCCCCCGGGCCGTGGCGGCGTCGAGGGCGTCGGGGCGGAGGTGGGTCCGCAGCGCCCGGTCGATCACCGCCCGGTAGGTCACGTAGTAGCTGGTGGTGTTGAACCGCCCGTGGGTGGCGGTGCCGACCAGCTCGGCGGCGGTCTCGTAGCGCTCGGCCCAGATCTCCCGGTAGGCGAGCACGAGCACGCAGTCGGCCTGGGCGTCGTAGCCCTCCCGGCGGGCCAGGATCAGCGTGCGGTCGAGGCTGTCGGTGACGTCGATGCCGTCGACGACGTCGCACAGGGCGGTCGACAGCGCGCTGAGCCAGGTCTCGACGATGCCGGTGCGGTCGAGGAAGTCCTGCTGGCGCTGCATCCACGTCCGGGCGGCGGGATCGCGCTCGGCGAGGCTCAGCAGCCAGCCGGCCCAGTTGGTGACGAACCGGTCGTAGCCGTCCTCGGTGGCCCGGGCGTGCAGCCGGGCCAGCCGCTCGCGGGCGCCGTCCAGCACGCCGGCCGCGGCCCCGGCCACGGTGAGGAACGCCTCGTTCACGAGCGCCAGCCGCTCGTCGCCCGTCGCCCGGGCCTGCGCCAGCGCCCGCTCGAAGCTCGCCCGGCCCCGGTCGGGGTCGGTGAGGTCGCCGAGCGCGAGGTAGTGGGCGGCGAGGGCGGCGGCCACCGGGTCGACGTCGTCGCCGGCCGCCTCGACGATGCCCCGGGCCGCGGCGGCCGCCTGCACCATGAGCCGGTAGTCGCCGAGGCCCTGGCCGATGTCGGCGCGGAGCACCTCGACCCAGAGCCGGTCGCGGGCCGGCACCTCGGCGGCGTCGAGCTCGCCGAGCCACCGGCGGCCCTCGTCGCTGCCCAGCGCGTTGCGCCACAGGAACGACCCGCCGAGCGCGATCTCGACGGCGTCGTCGACGGCGCCGGCGGCCAGGCTGTGCTCGAACGCCTGCCGCTCGTCGTTGGCGCCGGCGCAGAAGTGGGCGGCCAGCCGGGCCGACATCCACCGGTCGAGCCGGGACCGCGACGACACCCGGGCCAGCACGTGGCGCCGGTGGCGCTCGAACGCGGCGGCCGCCTCCCCGGACTCCTCGAGCCGCTCGCGGGCGAACACCCGGATCGCCTCCAGCAGCCGGTAGCGGCCGGAGCCGGGCATGCGGACGACCAGGCTCTTGTCGACGAGCTGCCCGAACACGGCCAGGGGGTCGACGCCGGGCATCGGCGGGGCCGAGCCCTCGACCGCCCCGACGTCGAACGGGGCGGGGAACACGCCGAGGTGGCGGAGCAGGGTCTGCTCGGTGCGGTCCAGCAGGCGGTAGCTCCAGTCGATCGCCGCTTCCATGGTGGCGTGGCGGCCGGCGTCGTCGCCGGTGGTCGCGGCGCGGCCGGACAGCAGCCCCAGGCGGTCGTCGAGCCGGCGGTGCAGCTCGTCGAGGTCGAAGCGGCGGAGCTGCCCGGCGGCCAGCTCGATGGCCAGCGGCACGTCGTCCACCCGCCGGCACAGGTCGACGACGGTGGGGTCGGCGGGGTCCCAGGCGACGCGGGGCTCGGCCGCCCGCGCCCGCTCCACGAACAGGGCCGGCCCGGCGTCGTGCAGGGGGCCGAGCGGCCACACGTGCTCGCCGGCGACGCCCAGCAGCTCGCGGCTGGTGGCGAGGATGCGGGCGTCGGTGCCGCGCTCGAGGATGTGGTCGACCAGCTCGGCCGCGCCGGCCAGCACGTGCTCGCAGTTGTCGAGCACGAGCAGCATCGGGCGGTGGGCGAGGATGTCGGCCAACGACGCCACGGCCCGGCCGCCCGCGCCCTCGACGTAGGCGGCGTCGGCGACCAGGGAGACCACGCCCTCGTCGGCGCCCGGCGGGAGCGTCGACAGGTCGGCGAACGCCACGTCGTCGGTCCCGGCCTCCCGGAGCCGGTGGGCGACGGCCAGGGCGACGGTCGTCTTGCCGATGCCGCCCGAGCCGGTGAGCGTCACCAGCGGGGCGGTGGCGAGCAGGTCGACGACCGCCCCGATGTCGTGGTCGCGGCCGAGGGGCGCGCTGCGCAGGCGCGGCAGCGAGCGGCGATCGGTGGCGGTGTCGGGACCCACGGGCTCAGCGTCGCACACGTGGTCCCACGGGCACGCGGCGACGTCCGGCACACGCGGCCCGGGAGGCCCGGAAGGCTCCGGCGACCCGGGCCGCGCCGCCGGCGGAGCGGGCGGGGCGGACGACGCAGCGGGGGCAGGTGGCACGAGGCGCGGCCGTCACCTCCGCAGGGCCAGGGACTGCTGGGCGGCGCCGTAGATCGCCTCGCCGGTGCGGGCCGCGGCCTCGCACACCTCGACCAGCGGTGGGTCGGCCAGGGGGCTGGCGGCCCGGTCGCGCCAGCGGCCCACCACCTCGAGGGCCGCCTCCGACAGCTCCCGCGGGTCGGCCCCGCCCGCGCGCACCGGGATCCCGAGGGCGGCGTCGGCGGTGGCGCCGAGCAGGAGGCGCTCCAGCTCGGCCCGCTCCTCGTCGTCGACCCGCACCGCCCCGGACGCCAGCACGTGGGCCGCCCGGATGCGGGCGAAGTCGACGGCGCCGGCCTCGATGCGCTCGGCCTCCCGGTCGAGGTGGTCGCCGCGGGCCGGGTCGGTGGCCCGCAGGCGCCGGGCCAGCGACCGGATCGCCACCAGCGCGGAGCGGGCCTGCAGCACCCGGGCCCGGGGCAGGAAGTGCTCGGCGATCACCCGCTGCAGCTCGGCCAGCCCCGAGTGCTCGACCAGCTTGGGCCCGAGCGTCGACGCCGTGGTGGCGCCGGCCCGCACCTCGTGGACGGCGATGCGCACGCCGAACATGCCGAGCCGGTCGAGCAGCCCCCGGCGGATCTCGGCGGTCAGGTGGCTGGCGTGGACGTCGCAGAACTGCTCGGCCGACAGCAGCATCAGGTCGAGCTCCTCGGGCGGCGTGCCGGCCAGGTCCCGCAGCGCCGCCGCCTCGGCCTCCCGCAGCGTCAGCCCGGTCTCGGCCAGCAGCCCGGCGAGGGGGACGACCGTGGCGCACAGCGACCGGACGGTCTCGTCGCGGCGGTAGCGCTCGGCGATCCGCCGGGCCGACGCCATCGCGTCGATGCGGCCGGCCCCGATCTCGTCGCCCCGCGACAGCACCGCCACGGCGTTGACCGGCGAGGCGGCCGCCACCGAGCGGTCCATGAAGGCGTCGAGGAACTCGACGTCGTTGCGGTGCAGGTGGCGCATCAGGTAGATCACCGCGTCGGCGTCGGGCGCGTGGTCGGCGTCGGCGTCGAGGAACTCGTGGCTGCGCCGGGAGTTCTCGTCGTTGAGCGACGCCAGGCCGGGCGTGTCGATCAGCGTCACCCGCTCCAGCGCCGAGGCGGGCCAGCGGACGTCGAGGTACTCCACGTCCGCCTCGGCCACGCCGTTGAGCACGACGTCGAGGGCGCCGTCGTCGCGGCGGAACTCCAACGAGCGGTCCTCGCCGCTGCGCAGCCGGGCCGACACCTCGTAGCGCGGCCCCCGCCGGTACCAGGACACGAGCCGGGTGCACTCGCCCGCGTCGGTGGGGGCGAGGCGCTCGCCGACCAGGGCGTTGAGCAGGGCCGACTTGCCCGCCTTGACCCGGCCGGCGATCGCCACGTGCAGCGGCCCCTCCAGCCGGGCGGCGATGGCGTCGAGCTCGCCCCGGTGCGGGGTGCCGTGGAGCTTGTGGCCCAGCTCGCGGGCCAGGGCCTGCACCATGGCGCCGGCGTTGCCGATCGGCATCGTCATCGCGGTCCCCTCCCGCTCCCGCCGCCGGCGAGGGCGGCGACCTGGTCGAGCACGGCGATCGCCGCGTCGATCTCCGCCGTGCGCCGGCGGGCCTGCTCCCGGGTCTGCGTGGCGGCCTCCTGGGCGCGCTGGGCGGACTCCGTGGTGGTGCGCTGCAGCTCGGCGAGCCGGTCGCCGAACTCGTCCCGCAGGTCGCGCTGCATGTCGCGGACGATGCGGGTCATCTCGTTGGTCACCTCGAACTGCACGTCGTCGAGGAACTGTCGCACCTGCTGGCGGGCCGACTGGCGGCGCATGGCGACCTTGCGCTTGCGGTCCTCCGTCAGCTGGAGCCCGCCGAACAGGGCGCCCGCGCCCAGCAGCACCGGGTTCGACGCCAGCAGCGTCGCCGCCGCGGTGGGGAGGAACTGGCCCATCATCCCGAACATCACGACGCCGCCCTGGGCGCCGCGCAGCCCGGTGAGGCCCCCCATCAGCTTCTGCTTGTGGCTCCGGGCCTCGGCGCTGTCGAGGCCCTTGCCCTGCCACAGCTCGGCCACGTCGATGCCGTCGTGCGGCTGGCCGGGCCCGCCGGGCAGCAGCACCACGTGCTCGTCCTGGAGCAGCGTGGCGACCTCGTGGTGGATCGCGGCCCGTCCCTCCTCGAGGGCGACGAACACCCGGGTGACCTCGTCGGCCACCTGGGTCTGCATCTCGCGGACCATCGCGT
>DATCLV010000870.1:0-3183 GCA_036563745.1 Acidimicrobiales bacterium
CCGGCCTCGCGGCCGGCGTCCGAACGGTCGGGGTCACGGTCGGTGGCCGGTGTCAGCACCGACGCACCACTGTTCGGGGAGACTCCCTCACCAGAGCTTGCTGTGTTGGTTGCGGGAGAAGATCTCGACGACCTTGGCGACCGTGAGACCGTTGATCACGGCGTGGTAGGGGTTGTTGTGGAGCTTCTGCATCGTGATCTCGCCGCCTGCTTTGAAGATGTCCTTCGCCCGGGCGAGGGCGAACGCCTCGTTCGGGATCGGCTTCAGCAGCTTGAGCATGGTGCCCTTGTGGTGCATCGACGTCGTGTTGTTGTTCCACACCTGGACGGAGAGGCCCGTCACCTCGTCGTTCGCATCGATGCGGCGGGCGCCGTGCCGGACGTTGTCCTCATCCACGGTGCCGCCGCGGAGGACGATGGCGTTGCTGTCGACGTCGTGCTTGTCCTTTGCACCTTTCTTTCCCATGTCAGCTGCCTCCGAGGTAGGTCTCGACCGGCTCGACGTTGACGCCGAGCACGACCGGGTTGCCGGGAGGGTTCGAGACCGTGACGGTCATCGACCCGTCGCTGGCGAAGTCGGTCTGGGTGGTGTGCCCACCCGAGCCGCCGAAGCTGAAGAACGGCCAGATGCCGACCGAGGCGTTGGCCTTGATCGTCTGCCGCTCGCTCTCGCTGTAGGTCGCCGTCGACGAGATCGTGGCGTTGATGCCGTCGGCCACCACCAGGCTGGTGGCGAAGCGCAGCATGTTGCCGCCCGGGCCGAAGGTGCTGTCCCAGTCCGGGGTACCGTGCCGCCACAGGGTGTTGTCCTTGGTGTGGTAGGCGGCGGCCAGGGCGGCCGACACGTACCAGGCCCCCGGATCGGCCTCGAACGTCAGCACGTTGTGGAACGACGCCTTGACGGTGACGCCCGACGTGGCGGCCTTCTTGCTGAGCTGGTCGTAGCTGCCGCCGGCGCTGCCGCTGAAGAACTCGTACAGCCCGGAGACCTGGGCCTTGGCCCACGTGTGGGACACGTCGCTCGACGCCTTCGACGAGTCGAAGTCGACCGTGCGGGACTCGCTCTGGGGGATGGCGTTCCGGAGGTCGGCGATCGTGGCCGAGAAGTTCGGCACCCCCTCGAGGAACTTCGTCTTGTCGCCGGCGGCGATCTGGGCCCGGTAGATCGGGTCGTTGAGCGCCGCCGCCAGGTCCGTGGCGCCCTGGTTGGCGATGTCCGGCGCGTTGATGAGCGCCCAGCTGCGGAACGTGTCCGGCAGTTCCTTCGCGGAGGGCCGCGGCTGCAGGGCGGCGACGTACGACATCCAGGCGCCGTAGCTGTCGCCGAGGTCCCGCCGGAAGGCCCCGTCGCCCTGCGACTGGAGCTGCGACAGGACGGCGACGTAGTCGTCGTAGAACCGGTTGCCGCCCGAGGTCGCGAACTGCGACGTGAGCGACAGCGGCGGGATGTTGTTGAAGTACGCCCAGAGCTTGTCGGACGTGTTGCCGAGCGGGGTGCTCGGCTGGGCCAGCTGGAACCGGTTGGGGTCCAGGCCGAGACCGGTGGTCACGGCGTTGTACCACTGGCTCTGCAGGGAGGCCATCGCCTGGGCTCCGGAGTCGGGTCCGGTCGGAGTGGTCGTCATGGGTCTGCCTTTCGTGTCCTGGCCCCGCACCTGTTGTGAGGGACCTGCCACCGAGCGTGAGTCCCGGTGGCAAAGGTTCGGCAAACACCGCTCACGGGTGGTGGCCGCGCACACCGGTGGCGGGCCGGACGACGGGGACGCCGACCACCGGGCCGTCGCCGCCGTCGCGCCGCCGGTCGCCCGCCCGGCCGAGCCGGACGCGGCGGCCGGACGCCCGGCGCAGGCGGGCGGCGGCGATCGGGGAGAGCAGCACCTGACCAGGGCGGGCGAGGGCCCGGAGCCGGTCGGCGCGCACCAGCGCCGGCACCACCGGCCGGGCCGCCGGGCCCGCGGCGGCGCCCGGCCGTGACGGCGGCTGCCGCCACTCGGCGGGGACCCGGGCACCCGTGGCGATGCCGACCTGCGCGCCCCACGTGTCGGCCGGGGGCGGGAGCCCGTCCAGGGGCAGGGCGCGCGCCGCCGCGACGACCGCCAGGCCCGCCTCGACCGCCTCGGCGACGCCGTCGCCGTCCGCCGAGCCGAAGTAGGCCACGACGACGTGGGTGGCCGAGGGGACCACGGTGCCGCCGTGGTCGTCCAGGACCGCCGTCGCCTCGTGGCGGAAGCGGTCGAGCAGGTCGGCGGTGTCGCCCAGGTCCCAGCGGTCGGCCACGGCGTCGACCCCGGTGGCCGCGCAGCACAGGGCCGTCGGGCGGTCCACGGGGTCGGGTGCCTCGCTCGGGTGCGGCCGCCGCCGGACGACGAGGGTGCGGGGCCCGCGGCCCGGCTCGGCGGGACCCGCGGTGCCCCCGGCGCCCGCGGTGCCGGTCGCCCCGGCGGTGCCCGGGTCGGCCGGTGTCGCGTCGCCCGGCAGCCACGCCGGGTCGGCGAGGGTGGGGTCGTGGGCGAGGACGCGGCGCTCCACGTCGGCCAGGAGCGGTCCCGGCTCGACCCCGAGCTCGTCGACGAGGTGGCGGCGGGCCCGCTGGTAGGCGTCGAGCGCCGCCCCCTGGTGGCCCTGGCGGTACCGCGCCACCACCAGCAGCGCCCAGGCGCGCTCGCGGAGCGGGTCGGTGGCAACCAGCGCCTCGAGGTCGGCGAGCGCCGGGGGCAGGCGTCCGAGGCGTAGGGCGACGGCCGCCCGTTCCTCGGTGGCGGTGTCCCGCAGGTCGCGCAGCGCGGCGATCGTCGGGGCGAGGCCCTCGCAGCCGGCGAGGTCGGCGTACGGCTCGCCGCGCCACAGCCCGGCCGCCTCCTGGTGGTGGGCCAGCGCCCGGACCGGGTCGTCGGCCGTCGCGGCGCGGGCGGCCCGCACGAGGTCGTCGTGGACGAGTGCGTCGATCTCGTCGCGGGCGACGGCGAGGCGGTAGCCGGCCGGGGTCGTCTCGATGTCGTGGTCCGGGCCGAGGCTGCGGCGCAGCGCGGCGACGTGCACCTGGACGGTCTTGCGGGGCCCGCCTGGGACGCGCTCGCCCCACAGCCCGTCGACCAGCTCGTCGGTGGTCACCACCCGGCCGGCGTGGGCCACGAGCAACGCCAGCAGCGCCCGTCGCCGCGGCCCACCCAACGCCCGCTCCTCG
>DATCLV010000871.1:0-4457 GCA_036563745.1 Acidimicrobiales bacterium
CACACCCCGGCGTGGACGTAGGCGTAGATCGTGGCGTCGCCGCCCTTCCGCACCTGCTCCACCGACCACGGCACGTGGCTCGCCGGCAGGTAGTTCAGCAGCACCCCGTCGGCCAGCTCCCCGGCCAGCGCCAGCATCTTCGGGTTGAGGGCGCCGACGACGATCTTCGGCCGGCGCTCGCCCAGGCGCACGCCCAGCCGGAAGCCCTTCACCCGGTAGAAGTCGCCGGCGAAGTCGACCTTCTCGCCCGACAGGCACAGCCGCAGCAGGGTCACGTACTCGCGCACCCGGTCGAGCGCCCGGTCGCCGTAGGGGACCCCGTGCCAGCGCTCGGTCACCACCGGCGACGAGATGCCGACGCCCAGCAGCACGTCCCGGTCGGGGTGCAGGGCCTGGAGGGTGGCCCCCGCCATCGCCACGACCATCGGCGTGCGGAGCTGCAGTGCCAGCACGCCGGTGCCCAGGTCGAGGCCCGGCGCCGCCGCACCGGCGGCGCCCAGCAGCGAGAACGCCTCGGGCCCGGTGGTCTCCGCGGTCCAGAAGCTGGTGTACCCCAGGTCGGCCGCCAGGCGGGCGGTGTCGAGGGCCAGGTCGGGACCCAGCGTCATCAGCGAGGCGAACGTGACTCCGGCGCGATCCATCCCCATGGCGGCCGACGCTAACCCGCACGTCGTAGAGTCGCCGCATATGGACTTGACCGCCGCCGAGGGGCGCGTGCTGGGGTGCTTGGTCGAAGCCCAGGTCGCCAACCCTGACGTCTACGCGGTCACGCTCGACGAGCTCCGCTTCTCCTGCAACCAGACCACCGGCCGCGACCCGGTCATGATGCTCGACGACCGGGTGGTGGAGGACACGCTCCTCGCCCTCAAGTCGCGGGGCCTCGCCCGGTTCGTGGTCGCCGGCCGGAGCGCCGGGCCCACCAGCTACCGGCACCGCGCCGACGAGCGGTGGCGCCTCGGCACCACCGAGCTGGCGGCGCTGTCGGTGCTGCTGCTCCGGGGCCCGCAGACCGTCGACCAGGTGTACCGCCTGCTCGACGAGTCGAGCCTGGCCGGATCCCGCACCGAGGTGGAGGCGGCGCTCGACACGCTCGCCGGCCGCACGCCACGCCCGCTCGCCGCCCGCGTCCCGAGCCCGGACCCGCCCCGGTCGCCGGGCGACGTGCTGTGGACCGAGGTGCTCACCGTCCGCTCGCAGGCCGACGGCCTGCTGTCGCTCCCGACGGCGGCGGCCGGGCCCGCACCCCACGCCGGCCCGCCGGAGCGCGGCGCGTCCGGTGCCGGCGGAGGCGCGGGGCGACCGGCGCCGACGCTGGCCGAGATCGCCGACCGCCTCACCGCCATCGAGCGCCGGCTGACCGGCATCGAGGCCGCGCTCCAGGCCCTGCGGGGCGGGGCGCCGCTGCCCAACCCGCCGGCACCGGCGCCGGGTCCGGGGCAGAAGTCGGGGCCGCCCCGGCCGGGCAACCCGAGCCGCCTCCGCCGTTGACGGCCGCGGCCGGCGGCTCGGCGGCCGCCGGCGGCTCGGCGGGTCACTCCGTGTCGCGGCGCTCCAGGGCGTAGGGCACCGGTTCCAGGAGGGGCTGGAGCGACTCCACCGTCACCACCACCGGCGACTTGTCCTGGCAGAGCACCTCCGGGCCGAACACCACCACCGCCTGGTAGCCGGCCTGGGCGACGTCCTCGCCCAGCACGGTGTCGCCGGACATCACCGCCAGCCGGAGCTGGGCGGGCTCGGGCGAGGTGAGCCGCAGCGACACCTCGATCGCCCGGGGGCACGTGGTGTCGAGCGCGTCGCCGAGGGGGAGGGGGTAGACGTCGGCGGGGGTCGCCGGGTCGATCATGGCGTCGAGGCGGTCGAGGAGCGGCGTGGCGCCGTCGGGCTGGTCGGGCAGGTAGCCGGGGTCGTCCGGGTCGTCGGGTTCGTCGCCCGGGGCACCCACGTGCTGGTCGGGGTCGGCCGGCTCGCCGTCGCCGCCGCCCCCGCTGCCGGGCTGCGTCCCCTCGACCACGCCGGGGGCCGCCTCGCCGAGGGCGTCGGTGTCGCCGCCGCCGTCCCGGCCGCTCACCAGCACCACGCCCGCCACCAGCGCCACGCACCCCACGCCGACGGCCAGCGCCATGCCCCGGCTGGGGCCGTTCGGGTGGACGGCGGGCAGCCGCCACGACGACCCGCGCTCGGCCGCGTACTCGGCCAGGAGCGCGGCGGCGGTGGGCCGACGCTCGGGCTTGGGGTCGAGCATCCGCTGCAGCCGCTTCCGCAGCGGCTTGGGCAGCGTCTTCGGGACCTTCTCGACCTTGCCGGCCGCCGCCCGCACCATCAGCAGGGCGGGGTCGCCGCTGCCGAACGGCCCGCCGCCGGTGGCGGCGAACAGCAGGGTGGCGCCGACGGCGAAGATGTCGCTGGCCGGGGTCAGCGGTTCGTCGCGGGCCTGCTCGGGCGGCATGAAGCCGGGCGTGCCGACCACCATGCCGGCGACGGTGAGCCCGTGGGTCTGGTCCCAGGTGTGGGCCAGGCCGAAGTCGGCGAGGTGGGGTTCGGCCTGGTCGTCGTAGAGGACGTTCGCCGGCTTCACGTCCCGGTGGATGATGCCCAGGGCGTGCGCCTCGGCGAGGGCGCCCAGGAGCCGCTGGGCCAGCTTGTCGATCTCGTCGGGCGGGGCCGGGCCGTGCTGGGCGACCCGCTCCGACAGGTTGCCGCCCGCCATGTACGGCATCACGAGGACGACGTCGTCGCCCTCCTCGATCACGTCGATCAGGCCCACCACGTTGGGGTGGTGGAGGCGGCGCAGGACCTCGGCCTCCCGCAGCAGCCGCTGCCGGGACCGCAGCACCTCGCTGGCGGAGCCGTGGAGGGTGAGCCGCTTGAGCGCGACCTGCTTGCCGTCCTGGTCGCGCGCCAGGTCGACCACGCCCATCCCACCACGGCCCAGTCGGGCGATCGGCTCGTATCCCACCACCCCGCAGGCTAGGCGCGGCCGCCCGACCGGCTCGTGCACGCGCCCGTCACCTCGTGGTCTGCCCGGAGGCGCCGGCGAGGCCCCGGCCCGGGTCGCCGGCGGATCGGCCCGCCCAGGCCGTGGCCCGGTCCAAATTGCGTCGGTCAGGCCGACATATGCGGCCGGATCGACGCAATTTGGGTCGACGCGGGCCGGGTCAGCAGGTCGCCAGCACGTTGGCGAGGGCGTCGTGCTCGGCGGGGTCGATCGTCAGCCCCCAGGCCGCCTTCTGGGTGACCCACGCGCCGGCGTACCGGCACCAGGCGCCCCGGTCGGGCGGTAGCCAGTCGGCGGGGTCGCCGTCGGCCTTCGACCGGTTGGTGGCCGCGGTCACGGCGACGAGGGCGTCGGGGCGGTCGAGGTCGTTGGCGAACGCCTCCCGCCGCTCGTCCGACCAGCCGGCCGCCCCCGACTCCCACGCTTCGGCCAGCGGCACGAGGTGGTCGATCTCCAGCTCGTCGGGGTCGGGGGTCGAGTAGCCGTCGTAGAGGCTCAGCCAGTCGCCCCGGCTGACGGAGCAGCCGTCGGGCCCGCGGGCGGCCGGCACCCGCGACTCGGCGGCCAGCACGTGCTCCCGCACGTCGCACCCGTCGGGGGCCACGCCCCAGCCGTTCCCGAACGCCTCCCGCTCGTAGCCGTCGCGGCGCCCCTCCGGGAGGACGGTGAGCGAGGCGAGCACCTCGGCCGCCGGGCCCTCGGGGGTGGCCGGTCCCGGTGGCGCGGCCGGGGCATCGGGGGCCGGCGTGGTGGGCGGCGTGCCGGCGGCGCCGTCGCCCTGCCGGTCGCGCGCCAGGTACCACGCGACGACCACCACCAGCACCACGACCAGCAGCTGGCCCATGCTGAGGGTCCGGGAGGACCGTCGGCGGGACCGCCGCGACCGGCTGCGGCGCCGTCCCGACCGTCGTCGTGCCCTGGCCATCGCCCGCCTCCCGCGCTCCGTCCCGAGCGGTCCCCATCCACTGCGGCCCGCGGGCCGCGCCCACCCCTCTGTTACCCGAGGGCGGGCGGTTCAGTCGAGCTGGACGGCGTCGGGGTGCTCGGCGGCGAAGCGGTCGTGGTCGGCGGGGTCGTCGAAGGCGACGACCGCCCAGGCCTCGTCACGCCCGGCGCGGCGAAGGCCCTCGACGCGGTGGTTGCCGTCCTCCAGCTCGAGGCGGCCGTCGCGGTAGGTGACGACCACCGGCGCCGGCTCCCAGCCGTCGTCCTCGATGCGCTCGGCCATGTCGTCGATGTCGTCGCGCCAGTAGTCGTCGTCGACCGGGCACAGCACCGGGTCCTCGGCCGGGCCGGCCAGCCGGTGCAGGCGGTCGAGCGGCACCCGCACGGGGCCGAGCCACGACCGCCCGGGGGCGGTCAGCTCGTGGGCGAGGGGCGCGTTGTCGCTCCCGGGGCTGGACAGGAACCGGGCGACCCACGCCGCCAGCTCGTCACGGGTCGCGGCGGCGCGGGCGCCGTC
>DATCLV010000872.1:0-10118 GCA_036563745.1 Acidimicrobiales bacterium
CGAGAGGGGAGGGGGAGGCCCTCGGGTCGCCCCCTCCGGCCGCGTCAGGAGCCGGGCGGCGACGGCGTTCGTGCGGTCAGGGCAGGCGTTTGAGGACGTCGAGCAGCCCGAGCTTCACCGGCGACTGGTGGTGCGACGCCCCGTCGTGGCCGTCGTCTGACCGCTGCGCCAGCTCCTCGCGGTGGGCCAGGAACCACTCGTAGGACTCGATGAGCGCCTGCACGTTCGACCACCGGGACCGCCAGCCCAGCTCGGTCTGCGCCCGGGTGGTGTCGAACCACAGCGACTCGGCGTACAGCAGCCAGTGGTAGGGGGCGAACGGCGCCACCCCCAGCGTGGCCGCCACCTTCATGCCCACCTTGGCCGGGGCCACCGGCAGCGACCGCACCGGCGAGCCCGTGCCGGCGTGGTCGACCAGCGCCTGGAGCAGCTCGCGCATCGTGCCGAACTCGGTGGCGCCGATGTTGTAGACCGCCGGCTTCTCGCGGTCGCCGGCCCGCAGGACGGCGTCGGCCAGGTCGTTGGCGTGGACGAACTGGTAGCGGTTGTCGCCGCCGCCCAGCACGTAGACCGGCGCGCCCTCGGCGACGAACTCGAACAGCACGGCGATGATGCCGAGCCGCCCGTGCCCGAGGATTGTCCGGGGCCGGACGATCGACACGTCCAGGCCGTTGGCCGCCGCGTCGCGGCACAGGTGCTCGGCCTCGAGCTTCGCCCGGCCGTAGGCCTCCAGCGGTCGGCCCGGGGTCTCCTCGGTGACCGGGTTCGACTCCGGGATGCCGAAGATCGCGCTCGACGAGGTGTGCACCACCTTGCCGACGCCGGCGTCGCGGGCGGCCAGCAGGACGTTGGCGCTGCCGGTCACGTTGACCGACCAGAACAGCGCCCGGTCCTTGGCCAGCGGCACCTGGGCCACGTTGTTGAGCACGAGGTCGACGCCCTCGCAGGCGGCCCGCACGGTGGCGCGGTCGCGGACGTCGCCGGCCACGTACTCCACCCGGCCCCGCTGCTCGTCGCCGGGCGGGTTGAGGTCGAGGACCCGCACCTTGTCGCCGCGGGCCAGGGCGTCCTCCACGAGGATCGACCCGAAGTACCCCGACCCCCCGGTGACCAGCACGGTCCGCCCGCTCATCGCATCTCCCAACTGGTTCGGCGGCCACGCCGCGTGTGCAGCCGGACGGCGTCAGGTCCACCGGGGATGGAGTCGGCCTGGGGCCTACGTCGCTCGGCTCGGTGGCGAAGCTCCGCGTCGGCACCGAAGCTCACAACGATTCACCTCGATCCAGGCACCAGCGGATGCTGGCGCGCATGGCCTCGAACAGCGACACCTGGGGGTCGTAGCCGATCTCGTCGCGGGCGCGGCCGACGTCGCAGGCGATCGTGTCCTTCATCTCACCCAGCACGTGGATCGCCTGGCTGTAGCGGCCCTTCGACTGGAGGAAGCCGTCGACCTTCTCCGCCACCTCGGCCACGAACCGGGGGAGCGGGAGCCCACGGTCGCCGCCGGACAGCGTCAGGCCCTCGGCGGCCAGGGCGGCCCGGACGGTCGAGATGATGTCGGCCAGCGCGTACGGCTCGGCGTCGGCGATCCAGTACGCCTGGCCCAGCGCCTTGTCGGACCGGTCGGCGCACAGCAGGCCCTGCACCAGGTTGTCGGTGTAGACCATCGACCGTCGCTGCCGGCCGTCGCCCACCAGCGGGAACCGGCCCCGGCGGATCGCGCTGAAGAAGCGGCTCTGCCGGGCGGGCTGGTAGGGGCCGTAGAACCAGGGCGCCCGCACGATCACGGTCGGGACGTCGCCCCGCTCGTGGGCGGTGCGGACGAGCTGCTCGGCCTCCCGCTTCGACTGCCCGTAGCCCATGTACGGGTGGTACGGGGAGTCCTCGTCGAAGCGGTCGTCCGGGGTCGGGTTGGCGCCGAACGGCGAGTTCGACGACACGTGCACCACCCGCTCGACGCCGGCCCGCCGGGCCCGGTCGAGGACCATCTGGGTGCCGCCGACGTTGACGTCGAAGAACTCGCGGGTCGAGCGCGCCGGGTGGATCACGGCGGCGGCGTGGAACACGGAGGCGGCCGAGCCGACGTCGGTGAAGAGGCGGTCGACGGTGGCCGGGTCGCGCACGTCGCCCACCACGGTCTCGACCGAGGGGCCGACCAGCTCGAGCGGCGGCCCGCTGTCGGCGTCGGGCACCAGGCACCGCACCCGCTCGCGGGTGGGGGCGAGGGCGCGCACGAGGTTCTGCCCGAGCCACCCGGAGGCCCCGGTGACGACGGCGGTGGGGTTCTCAGTCACGTCGGGTGGCCTCGAGATGCTGCGTTGCCCGCTCTTGGCGCCGTTGGCGCCGGGCCGCTCGGGCCACGGCCGGCGCAGGGGCCGGCCTCAGGGCGGTGGGGTTCTCAGCGGACGGGCTCATAGGGAGGAGATCAGGTGCTCCGTGTTGCGGGACGCGATGGTCATGATGGCGGCCTGCGGGTTCACGCCCGGGGCGTCCGGCAGGACCGACGCGTCGTTGATGTGCAGGTTGGCGTGGTCCCACACCCGGCCGTAGCTGTCGGTGCCGGTGAGCGACCGCTCGTCGCCCATCCGCACCGTCGAGGTCAGGTGGATGGTCATCAGGTTGGTGTTCGCCCGGGTGGCCCGGTCCCACCACTGGCCGATCTCGTCGAGCCGCCGCGCCACCGGCCCGCCGGCCAGCGACGGGTAGAGCTCGGTCGCCCCGGCCGCCAGCAGCACCTCGCCCAGGTGGACCAGCCCCCGGGCCAGGCGGCTCATGTCGGCGTCGGTGAGGCGGTAGGTGATCAGCGGCGCCTTGAGGCCCGGCACGGCCCGCACCCGCCCGGAACCCTCGGTGCGGATCGCCGCGTAGTAGACGGAGATGTTCTCCCAGTCGGCCAGGGCGTCGTCGACGTCGTGGGTGGCCTCGGCGAGGGCCATGGCGATCTGGCCCTTCCGGCTGATCGAGCCCCCGATGGTGAGGTGGGGGGCGAACTCGGTGACCCGGTGCATCGGCACGTCGCCGTGGTCGACCGGGTGCGGGAAGCGGGCGGCGATCTTCACCGTCGGGTGCAGCTTCAGCCCGGTGCCGATGTTGTGCCGGATGCCGGACCGCTGGAGCAGCGCCGGGGTCTGGATCGCCCCCGCGCACACGACGAAGTGGTCGGCCTCGATCTCGAGGACCTCGCGGCCGCCGTCGGGGTGGGTGCGCTCGCAGCGGGCGGCGGTCACCCGGCGCTCGCCGGTGGCGGCGTCGGTGGTGCGGAGCAGCTTCAGCACCCGGCAGTCGGGGACGATCTCGGCGCCGGCGGCCACGGCCCGGGGCACGAACGTGCGGCTCATCGTCTGCTTGGTGCCGCGGCCCTGCTCGTCGTAGCGGAACACCCGAGGGAACTCGACGTTGCGCCAGCCCAGCTTGGTGGCGCCCCGCTCCAGCACCGCCGACGACGGCGGCGGGGCGGTCGGCAGGGTGGAGACGCCCAGCTCCGCCTCGACCTGCCCGGCGTAGCGGTCGAGGGTGGCGGCGTCGAAGCCGTCGATGGCGTAGCGCTCCCGCCACTCGTCGGCGAGGTAGTCGGGCAGCCGGTGGAACAGGCCGCTGTTCACCTCGGTGCTGCCGCCCACACAGCGGCCCTCCCCGAACGCCACGGCCGGGTTGCCGAGCGCCACCTGGGGGCCGCGGTGGCGGTACTTGGCCACCATCTCGGGCAGGGAGAAGGGCTCGTGCTGGTCGGGGTCGTACCAGGGGCCCTCCTCGACGACCAGCACCTGGCGGCCGGCCTCGGCGAGGCGGGCGGCGGTCACGGCGCCACCGGCGCCGGACCCGATGACGAGGACCTCGGTGGCGAGGCGGGACGGTCCCGGCATCAGGCGGCCGTCCCCTGCGGCTCGGGGGCGGGGCCGTCGGCGGGGGCCAGCTCGTGCTCGGCGAACAGCACCCACGACCGGAACAGGTGGACGTACTGGCGGAGGAAGCTGATGCGGCTCGTCTCCCAGGCGTCGAGGCGGCGGCGGAGGTCGACGTCGTCGGCCAGCCGGCCGGCCTTGCGGAGCAGCTCGACGTAGGCGCCGAGCAGGACGGACTCGCCCAGGACGCCCAGGCGGGCGACCTCGGGCAGGGCGCGGAGCGACCCGTCGACGAAGGCCTCGACGGCGCTGCGGGTGGCGGGATCGGGAGCGCTCCCCAGGGCCGTGACGACCTCGCGCTCGAACCGGAGCATGAGGGGTGAGCTTATGCGCGCGGTGTCGCGGTGTGCCGGGACGGGCACCGAGGGGCAGGCCGTGGAGGGCGAGCGGGTCGGTGGCATGCGGAGGGGCCTCCGGGTCGAGGAGGAAGACGGCCGAGCGGCGCTCGTACCGGCTGGCGAAGTAGGCGATGGCCTGGGCGTCCCGGGACATCCTGGGGTCGGGCCGCAGCTCCGCCTCCCGGGCGACCCGCGCGGCGAGCGCCGGCTGCCCGTCGGCGACGAGCGCGCGGGCCAGCCGGCGCCGGAGCATCAGGTACTCCTCCCGCTCGTCGGGGGAGTGGGGGTCGTACAGGGCGACGAGCCGGGCGTCGGGGCGCTGCAGCAGCATCCAGACCGCCGGGTCGCCGACGGCGACGTGCAGCTCGGCGTCGACCTCCCGCCGGGTGGCGGTGCGGTGGGGCTGGACGGCGGCCGCCTCGTGGGTCTCGGCCCGGGCGTCGAAGCCCCGGCGGCGCAGCTCCAGCAGGAGCCCGTAGCCGGAGGCCCCGATCGACAGCGGATCGGTCCAGGTGACGAGGTAGCGGCAGTCCTCGCCGCAGCCCATCGGGTCGGTGCGGAGGAGGGCGACCGTGTCGGCGGTCTGCGCGGCGAGCTCGGCGGAGATGTCGGCGCCGGCCAGCTCGGTGTCGGGGGCCGCCAGGGTGGTGGCGAAGGTGGCGACGACGACCACGGCCGCCCCGGGGAGCAGTGCCGTGCGGCGGGACCGGCGGCGGGACAGGGCGCGGGTGCCGACGCCGGCGGTGGCACCGGGACCGGCACCGACCGCCAGGGTCCAGGCCAGGGCCAGGCCGGCGAGGGCGGTGGTGCCCCACGCCCAGTAGACGAGGTAGGGCCACTGCGGCCCGAAGATGCGGCTGACCGCCACCAGTCCGAGGGCGAGCGCGACGCCGACCACCAGGTGGAGGGCCACCAGGTCGCGGTGGCGGTCGCCGTCGTCGCCGCCGTCGCCGTGGTCGTGGTGGTCGCCGGCGCGGTCGCGGCGGATGGTCCACGCCGCGCCGGCGGCCCACACGGCGAGGAACAGCGCGCCCCGACCGGGGGAGCCCCGGCCGTCCACGCCGCCCCGCAGCAGGCGGACCGGGTCGAGGGTGCCCAGCCACAGGTCGAGGGCGTCGCCGAAGGGGTGCCCCTGGTCGTAGGGGTGGCGGAAGTTCTCGATGATCACCGACAGGTTCCCGGGCACCCGGGTGAACTGCTCGTACAGCGGCGGCGCCCACAGCACCGCCAGGAGGCCGGCGGCCAGGGCGAGCGGCCGCCGCACCCGGGCGGCCCCGGCCGGTCCGGCCCGCCGCACGTGGTGCGTCACCGCCCCGAGCAACAGCAGCCACAGTCCGCCCACCAGGGCGACGTAGGGGATGTGGGTCTGCATGCAGTAGGTGCCGACGGCGATCGCCACCGGCACCAGGTCGAGGTCGCCGCACAGCACCGACCACACCGCCAGCAGCAGCGCCGGCCACCACAGGACCGGCAGCCGCGGGTTCCACGGCTCGGCCACCATCACCATCCCGTACGCGTGGAGCAGGACGGCGAGCGTCGCCGCCGCGCCCACGGCCAGGGGCCGGCCGCCCCGGCGGTGGGCGAGCCACAGGGCGAGCGCCACGGCGGCCAGGCTCAGAACCGCGCTCGACACCTGGAGCGCCCAGGCGGTGCCGCCCAGCAGCCGGTAGACGGGCCACAGCAGGTAGAAGGCCAGCGGGCCGGGGTGGGCGCCCCCGGCGTCGAAGCCGCGGATGCGGCCGCCGAGGCCGAGCAGCGGCGGGTGGGCGGTGGGCACGTCGCGCACCCGCATCTCGATCTGGGCCAGGTCGACGAGCGGGAACCAGCGGGGCTCCCGCAGCGCGACCAGGGCCACGACGACCGGGACGGTCACGACGCCGGCGAGCGCCAGGACGTCCCGCCGCCGGGCCCGGTCCGCCGGGGCCCCGGGCAGGCGACGGGGGATCCGGCGGACCGGGCGGGCGCGAGCGGGAGCATCCACCGCCGTGCGGTCGAGCGTGGGCCCGGCGACGATCACCGGGGCCTGCCCGTGCTCCCCGACCCCCCAGTCACGTTACCGACAGTAGCTTTTCTCGTCCGACTCGTTCGGGCGCGTCACCGTGACCAGCCCAGGTGGCCGGTCAGCGGCGGTGTCGTCGTCCCCGGGCCGGCCCGGGAGGGGGCCGGCGTCGGGTCGTCGGTGCGTCAGGCTGGCCGCGCGGCAGGCGTGGGCGCGTCAGGCCGGCGGCGCCTCGCGCCGTCAGACCTTCGGCCAGCGGCGCTTCTCGCGGCGGGCCCGGCGGCTCGGGTCGCCCAGCGCCCAGGCCCGGCGCCAGCTCGACGCCTCGGGGCCCGTCAGCGACGGCGTCTCGCCCGCGTGCGCCCGGCGGCGGGCCGACCACCAGTCGGTGGTGGCCTCGTCGGCCAGCTCGGCGACCGCCGTCTCGATGCGGGGCCCGAGCTTGCGGGCGTCGTCGTCCGGCCCCGGGCGCAGCGGGACGCCGAAGGTCACCGTGGTCGACGCCGGCGTCGGCAGCTTCTTGCCCTTCCGCAGGATGTGGCGGGTCCCGTGCACGTGCACCGGCACCACCGGGACCCCGCAGCGGACCGACAGGTACGCCGCGCCGGCCCGGAACGGCTGGCCCCACCCGTCGGGCGAGCGGCCGCCCTCGGGGAAGATCAGCATCGACCAGCCGTCGTCGATCAGCGCCGCCGCCCGGTCGGCCGACGTGCGGTTGATGCGGGTGCGCTCCAGCGGGATCGCCCCGATGACCAGCGCCGACAGCGCGCTGGTGACCGGGTTGCGGAAGAAGTAGTCGGCGGCCGCCGCCACGAACACCCGCTCCCGCCACGGCTCGGGGATGCACGTCTGGAGCAGCGGCGTGTCGAGGTGGCTGTGGTGGTTGGCGGCGAAGATCACCGGTCCGCCCTCGTCGCGCAGGGCGGCCAGGCGGTCGAGGCCGTGGACCTCCGGCGCGGCCAGCACCTTCACGCCCGCCCGCAGCACGGTCTCCCGCAGCAGCGAGCGCCCCACCCGGGCCGGGAGCCGGCGGGCCCAGTCGGTGTCGTAGGTCGGGCCCGAGTGGCGCTTGCGCTCCACCGGGTCGACCCCGAGCGGCGTCGTGGGCGCCGAGTAGGGGAACGGCAGCTTCGGCACCTTCAGCCGCGGCGGCTTCACCTCGGGCAGCTTCACGGCGCCGACCTCACCCCGGCACCTTCACGTCGGCCATCACCAGCGGCGGGTTGTGGAGGTGGGTGATGGTCGGGTCGCGGCCCACCACGTCCTCGGCCATCTCCAGGGCGTCCTGCAGGGTCGAGGCCGACGTGAACCCGAGGCGCCGGACGGCCCGGGTCTCGCCGCCCACGACGATCACCCGGCCGGCGTGGGCCATGCCGTGGCACGCCCAATACCACATGTAGAAGGGGTGGACGCCGTGGTAGGCGTAGCTGGTCCGGTACAGGTGCCGGTACCACTCGTCCTCGGCGTACTGCTTCTCGTAGCGGGCCTCGATCTCCTTGGGATCGGTCGTCTCGGCCAGCACCTGCTCGAAGAAGTCGATGTAGCTCGGGTGGTGGACCGGGTGGAACTCCCAGGTCGTCGGGTGGCTCATGATCACCACGCCGCCCTGCCGCACGAGCGGCGCCCCCCGGTACATGTTGAAGAAGTAGCCCAGCCCCAGGCAGGCGACCAGGATCGGGTTCATCACCGAGTTGACGTTGTAGGGGCAGATGTAGGGGAGCCCCATCGTCAGGACGTCGGTCTGACCCTCGACCTCGACGAGCTGCTGGGCGAACACGTGCTGCGTGGTCACCTCGTGGACGGCCTCGATCTCGCCGGCCTGCACCGACGTCACCCCGTAGGGCGCCTTCCAGGCGTGGAACACCGCCCGGCGGGCCTTCGCCGGCATCCGGTCGAGCCCGGCCTTCATGGCGACGAACGTGGCGCGGTCGCGGGCGTTCCACTCCCACTCGCGCTTCTGCAGGACCGACATCGGCCCCGAGGTGCCGAACGTGTCGTTGTTGAGGGTGGTCTCGATCTGGAACACCTTCACGCCGGCGTCCTTCAGGACCTTGCCCATCCGCCAGTTCGACCGGTGCAGCTCGGACGAGTGCCGGTCCATGAACGACGTCGAGTGCAGCATCGTCTCGACGTTGTGGTGGTGGCGGAGCGACCGGTAGCTGGCGAGACCGGTCGCGGTCGACTTGTGGCCGCCGTCCATCGACACCAGGTTGATGTTGACGTAGACGATCAGGTCCGACTCGGCGGCCCGCTTGTTGATCTCGACCTCCTCGCCGTGGGGCGTGGTGCCCAGGAAGGCGAGGTTGTCGAGGTCCTCGGCATCGTGGTTGTAGAGGAGGCCCTGGGGCGCGAAGGCGTCGTAGACCCGGTTGCCGACGGCGTGGCGCAGCTCGTCCTCGGTCATCCGCCGATGCAGGGCGAGGGCGGCGATGATGTGCACGTCGTCGACCCCGGCCTCGGCGGCCAGGTCGAGCACGGCCTCGATCACCCGCTGGCGCACGTCGGGCCGGCGCATCGGCGGCAGCGGCAGCGAGATGTCGTCGAAGCAGATCGTGAGCTTCATCCCCGGGCGCAGCAGGGCCCGGAGCGGCTCGCTGTCGCCGAGGGGGTGGTCGAGGGCGTGGCGGATGGCGGCGTCGACGTCGTCGAGGGCCGGCAGCGGCTCGCCCGGGTAGAGGACGCGGCTGCGGCCGGCCGGGAGCTTCTCGAGCCGGAAGCCCTCGCCGTGGTGGAACACGATCGGCGGCGTCGACCGGTCCACCTCAAGCACAAACCCAGGACGAGGCATGTCAGTTCCTTTCGCGCTCGTCGCGCAGGTCGAAGGCGATCTTCACGGCGCCCCGCACCCCGGCGTTGGCGGCGTGCTCGATGGCGTCCTCGTAGCGGGAGAGGGGATAGGTGGCGCTGACCAGGCGCCCCAGGTCCTTCTCGCGGATGAGGTCGATCGCGGCGGCGAAGTCGTCGGTCTGGTCCGGGTGGTGGTCGTAGGCGTAGACGCCCCGCAGCGACACCTCCCGGTGCCACAGCGGCGTGAGGTCGAGCGTGGTGACCCCGGGCATGCCCACGGCGAACACGTCGCCGCCGGGGGCCACGACCCGCAGCGCCTGGGTCAGCGACTGCTCCGACCCGACGCAGTCGACCACGGTGTCGATGCCGCAGCTGAGCTGGCCGCCGTCGAGGACCATCGAGCCCGTCATCGTGCGGACCACCCGGTCGAGCTCGCCCGGTGCGCACACCACGTCGGCGCCCAGCACCTTCGCCCAGTAGCGCTGGTCGGGGTGCTTGGCGGTGGCGACGATCCGGGTGCCCTCGCGGGTCCCGGGGTCGATGGCGTCGAGGGCGGCGATGGTGAGCAGGCCGAGGGCGCCCGACCCGATCACCGCGACCAGGCCGCCGGAGGTCTGCCGGGCGGCGTGGACCGCGCAGGCGGTGGGCTCGACCAGGACCGCGGCCTCGTCGGACAGGTCGTCGGGGATCGGCACCAGCTGCGAGCGGTGGGCGACCATCGCCGTCGACCAGCCCCCGCCGGTCGACTCGCAGAACCCCGACTGCAGCCCCGGCTCGATGCACCCGAAGGCGGTGCGCTCGCACAGGTTGATCCGGCCGTCCTCGCACATGTGGCAGGGCGGGTCGATGCCCCGGACCGCGCAGTTGAGCACCGGCACCACGGCCACCCGGGCGCCGTCGTCGAGCTCGCCGACCACCTCGTGGCCGGGCGTGAACGGGAACGACACGATCGGCTCGAAGTAGCGGCTCGACTTGCCGTCGATGGTGGCCAGGTCGCTGCCACAGATCCCCGAGAGCCGGGGGCGCACCCGCACCCAGTCGTCGCCGGGCGGCTCGGGCGGGTCGACATCCTTCAGCGTGAGCGGCCCGAAC
>DATCLV010000875.1:0-2885 GCA_036563745.1 Acidimicrobiales bacterium
CTGCGGACCCGCTGCAACGTCTCGACCTCGTCGAGGACGAGCACCAGGCCGTCGTAGCCGGCCCCGCGCCATGAGGGAGCGCCCTCCGACAGGGTGGCTGCAACCGGGCGGCGGGTGAGCCAGAGGGCGGGGAGGAGCGAGGCCACGGCGACCAGGGTGAGGGCGACGGCGAGCGTGGCGGCGATGGCGGCGTAGGGCGTCACCGGCGTGACGACGTCGGCGCTCCGCGCCGCGGCCAGGCGGGACGTGCCCGCCCCGGCGACCGCACCGACCAGGCCGCCCAGCGTCCCCGCCAGCAGCAGCTCCCCGGCCAGCAGCAGCGCCACCTGCCGGATCGACGCGCCGACCGCCCGCAGCAGGGCCAGCTCCCGGCGTCGCTCGATCGTGGCGAGCACGACGCCGCTGGCCGTCCCGATCAGCGCCACGACCACGAGGACCGCGAGCAGCGCCCGGTCGACCTCGGCGACCTGCCACTCCCAGTCGCCCGCCGCCTCGGCGGCGTCGTCGGCGAACGTGACCCGGGCGTCGGGGTGCGCCGCCAGCACCGAGCCGATCGCCGCCTCGGCCCGCTCGGCGGGCACGCCGCCGGCGGTCGCCACCCAGATCTCCGTGTCGCCGCCGTAGCCCGGCACCTCCCGGGTGAACACCTCGGGCACCACCCACAGGTCCCAGCCCGCCTGCACGGTCTCGTAGATGGCGACGACCTCCAGCTCCGTGACGGCACCGGTTCCGAAGCGGACCTCGACCCGGTCGCCGAGCGCCACGTCGCCGTCCTCCGCGACCCGGCGGTGGACGGCGATCGAGCCGGGGTCCAGGCGGTGGAGGTCACCGTCGACGTCCGTCACGTCGAAGATCCGCACGGCCGGCGCCGGCCGGTCCCGACGAGCGACCACTCCCGGCCACCGACCTCCACGGCCCCACGCCGGAGGCCCGCCGCCGCGGCCGTCGTCCGGAGGTCGTCGATGCGGTCCGCCACGCCGTCGGGCAGGGCGTTCCCGGCCTCCACGAGGACGTCCGCGCGGACCGTCGCGAAGAGGTCCACGACGTGACGGCCCCGGCTCGCCTGGTACGACGCCGATTGCCCGACCGAGAAGGCGACCAGCGCCACGCCGACGACCACCGGGCCGACCGCCGTGGCCGCCCGCCGCGGGTGGTCCACCAGGTTGCCGACCGCCACGCGGCCGGCAACTCCGACGGCCCCGACGGCCCCGGCGGTCCCGACGCCTCGGCCACGCGCGACCCGGCGCAAGCCCCGGGCGACGTTGCGCACCAGCGGCGGGAGGAGGGCCAACGTCGCCACCAGGGCCAGGACCAGCAGGGCGGTCGCCGCTCCCCGGTCGATGCCGGGCCGGCGGTCGACCACCACCAGCCCCGCGACGACGCACGCCGCCGCCACCACCGGTCGCCACCGCCACCGGGGCGGACCGGCCGGCGCCGGTGCCGACGCGCTCCCGAGCAACGCCTCCCGGGGGGACAGCCGGAACACGACGGCCTGCGCGGTCACGGTCCCCGCCCCGGCCAGGAGCAGACCGAGGCCGAGCGACAGGACGACGAACGTCGCCGACGGCCCGACCCGGCCGGCACCCGGCACCACCCCCGCGGCGTCGAGCCGGTCCAGCACGACATGGGCGACCGCCACGGCGAGGAGGGCACCGGCCAGCGCCGCGGTCGTCCCGAGCACAACCGCCTCCACCAGCGCCGCCGCGCCGACCCGAGCACGGGACGCGCCCAGCAGCCGCAGCAGGGCGTACTCCCGGCGCCGCCGGACGACCGTGAACGTCACGCTCCCGGCGGCGACCAATCCACCGGCGAGCACGGCCGAGGCGATCCGGCCCCGCAGCGCCGCGTCCACCAGCGGCTCGCTCCCCGTGAGCGTCGCCTCCGCCTCGGCGACGAACGCCTCGCCCGGGCGCACCACGAGCGTCGCCTGCGCCTCCTCCCCGAGCGACGCGATCGCCGCGGCCACCCGGTCGGCGTCGACCCCGTCGTCGAGGGTGACGTGGACCTGGTCGACCCGCCCCGGCGACCGGGCCAGCTCCCGGGCCTCGTCCGGCGTGAACAGGACGACGCCGACGCCGCCCACCGAGTCGGCCCCGGCGAACGTCACCACCCCGGCCAGCCGGTAGTCCCGGGCGCCCGCGGGCGTCTGCACGACCACCGTGTCGCCGACCTCGTAGCCGGCGCGCCGGGCATCGGCCCGGTCGACCACCACCTCGTCGTCGCGGCGGGGTGCGTGGCCGGCCGCCAGCGCGAACGGGTTGAGACCATCGGCGTCGACCCACGACCCGGCGACCGGGCGCCGCAGGAGCCGGGTGTCGGCAACCGGGCGCGACCCCCGGTCGAGGAGCTCGGCTTCCACCCACGTGAACCCGGCGGCCTCGGCGACGCCGGGGAGCCCGCCGACCGCGGCGACGAGGTCCCCGTCCAACGTCCAGTCCTCGACCGACCCCGTCGGCTCGGCCGGTGCGCCGGGCGTGACCACCAGGTCGGAGCCGGCGTAGGCGGTCCGGACGGCGTCGTGCGTCCCGGCGCGGAACGTCTCGGTGAGCAGCACCGTGCACCCGACGAGCGCCACCGACACGACCAGGCTCACCCAGCCGAGCCCCAGCGCCGCCCGATGGTCCCAGACGGCGCTCAGCGACGCCCTCAGCACGGCACCCGTCCCCGCCCCGCCCCCATCCGCCGAAAGCTAGGGCGTGTCGGATGGATCCGGTGCGGGGATCTCCGAGGCGGCGTCATCCGGCCGGAGCGACGCGTGCCATGATCCGTCGGACACGCCCTGGTCAGGGCACCGGGGGCCGGGGTTCGTACGCTGGGCGGGTGGCGAGGGTGCGGCGGATCGGGTTTCGCATCGAACCGGGGTTCCACCCGGACCGGCCGTGGGT
>DATCLV010000876.1:0-3151 GCA_036563745.1 Acidimicrobiales bacterium
GCGGCCGAGCGCCGCTTCGGCGAGCGCGACCGGCTCGGGACCGTGAACCTCGTCGACGACGCCGCCCGCGCCCGGGCCCGGGACGCCGTCACCACGGCGACCCCGGTGAGCCTGGCCCGCCCCCTCCAGCCGGGGACCAGCGGCCGGGGCGACGGCAAGCCGGCGTTCGCCCTCGAGGTGTTCACCACCGACGGCCCGGTGGCGATGGGCTCCGACCACGTCGAGCTCGACTGCCACGGCCGCGACAACACCCACGTCGACGGCCTCAACCACATCGGCCTCGACGGCACCTGGTACGGCGGCTACGCCTACGACGACCCCGACGCCCCGTCGATCGCCGAGCTGGCCGCCACGGGGATCGTGACGCGGGGCGTGCACGTCGACATCCCGGCGCTGCGGGGCACCGACTGGGTCGACCCCGACCGGCCGGTGACCGGCGACGACATCGACGCGGCGCTGGCCCGGGCCGGCGTCACCTTCGAGCCGGGCGACGCCCTCCTGCTCGACATGGGCCGCGACCGCTACGAGGCCGCCGGCCACACCTGGGTGGCCGACCACAACCCGGGCATCGGTCGCGACGGCGCCCGCTGGATCGCCGAGCACGGGGTCAGCGTCGTCTGCTGGGACTTCCTCGACGCCTTCCACCCCGACGAGCCGCTGGCGCCGGTCCACATGCTCAACTGGGCGATCGGCCTGGTGCTGGTCGACAACTGCGACTTCGCCCGCCTGCGGGCCGTCCGGGCGGCCCGCGCGGGCCAGGCGGACGGCACCGCCGCGACCGGCGCGCTCGTGCTCGCGCCCCTGCCCATCGCGGGCGCCACCGGCAACAACGTCAACCCGCTCCTGCTCACCTGAGCCACCCGAGGAGGCCACCATGTCCACGCTGCTGCACGTGTGGGCGGACGGCGATGCGCCCCGCGTCGCCGACCACCCCGCCGTCGTCGGCACCCGCACCTACGAGCGGGTGGCCGACTACGCCTACGCCGGCCCGGTGGGCCGCCGCTGGCTGACGCTGCACGACCTGCGCCCCGGCACCGACGCGACCGACGTGGTGCCGGCCGGCGACGACGTCGGCCCGGTCACGGTGTTCGAGCAGATCTCGCCGGCGAACGGCGGCTGGCTGACCGCCGACGGCCCGACCGCCGAGGGCGAGCTGCCGGTCGGCAAGGCGGTGCTGTCGGTCGTGATGGACGTCGCCGAGGCGGGCCTCGACGTGTTCCACGGCTGGTACGACGAGGAGCACCTGCCGAAGCTGGTGGCGGTGCCGGGCATCGACGCGGCCCGCCGGTTCCGGGCGGTCGGTGGCGACCTGGCGGTGCCCGGTCGCCACCGGTTCCTGGCGCTGTACGAGTTCTCGGGCCTCGACGTGCTGGATACGCCGGCGTGGGCCGAGGCCGCCCAGATGACGCCCCGGACGGAGCTGGTGGTCCCGCACGTGGAGATCAACAGCCAGATCTGCACCCGGTGAGCGCCCCCGAGCACGGGCCGGGGACCGGCGCCCCGGGCCCGCTGACCGGCCGCGCCCTCGTGGTGCGCGACGTGGCGACCGGGGCGCGGGTCGAGGAGGTCGAGGTGGCGCCCCCGCAGGCCGGGGAGGTGCGGGTGCGGCTCGTGGCGTCGGGCATCTGCGGCTCCGACCTGCACGTGCTGCACGGCCGGTCGAACGCGGCCACGTTCCCGCTGGTGCTGGGCCACGAGGGCGCCGGTGTCGTCGAGGACGTGGGGCCGGGGGTCACGGCGGTGGCGCCCGGCGACCACGTGGTCGTGGCGCTGTACGGCCCGTGCGGCGCGTGCCCGAGCTGCAGCCGGGGCCGGTTCGTCCACTGCACGGACCAGGGGCGGCTGGCGGCGATCGGCGGCCGCATGGCCGACGGCTCGACCCGCCTGCGGGCCACGGCCGACGGCGCCGCGCTCCACCCGATGGTCGGGGCGGGGACGCTGGCCGAACTGGCGGTGCTGCGGGCGTCGCAGGTGGTGCGGATCGACGACGACCTGCCGCTCGACCTGCTGTGCCTGGCCGGCTGCGGCGTGACGACCGGGCTGGGGGCGGTGTTCAACGTGGCCGACGTCCGTCCGGGCGCGAGCGTGGCGGTGGTCGGCTGCGGGGGCGTGGGCCTGAACGTCGTGCAGGCGGCCCGGGTCGCCGGGGCCACCGCGATCGTGGCGGTCGACACCAACCCGGCGCGGCTGGAGCTCGCCGGGCTGCTGGGGGCGACCGACCGGGCGACGACGGTGGCGGGCATCGCCGAGGCGGTGCCGGGCGGGGTCGACGTGGCGTTCGAGGTGGTGGGGTCGCCGGAGCTGGTGGCCGAGGCGTTCGCCGCCACGCGGCCGGGCGGCACGTGCGTGGTGGTGGGGTCCCTGCCGCCGGGTGCGACCGTGCCGATCGACGGCCGGGCGCTGTTCGCCGACCGGACGCTGCGGGGGTGCATCGGCGGCAGCAACGTGCCGGCGGTCGACATCCCGCGGGTCGCCGACCTGTACCGCCGGGGCCGCCTCGACCTGGAGGCGCTGGTCACCGTGCGGCGCCCGTTCGCCGAGGTGGCGACGGCGCTCGACGAGGCGGCGGCGGGGGCGGCGGCCCGCAGCGTGGTGCTGCTGTCGTCGCCGTGACCCGTCTGACGAACGGGCGCGTCGGCCACCGAACGCCCCGTGACCACGAAGGATCTCACATCCAAGCAAGCGCTTGGGTTGACATGACCAAGCGCTTGCTCTAGACCAGAGCGGTGAGCAGGGCAGAGAGGCCCTGCGTGGCGGGTCCCGCGGCGGCACCTGTCCGGGACCATGGATCCGAGGGGGAACTCAGCCATGCGCACATGGCGGACCACCACAACACTGCTCGCGGTCGCGGCGCTCACGCTCGCGGCCACGGCCTGTGGTGACGACGACGACAGCGACAGTGCGACGAACAACGACTCCGGCGACAACGGCAGCGGCGGCGGGAGCGGCGAGCTGTCGCTCGACGAGCCGATCACGATCGCCGGAGCGGTCGAGATCGCCGGCGAGAGCGACGCGGCGGTGAACTCGTTCGACTACGGCTTCCGGCTCGCGATCAAGCAGATCAACGAGGCCGGCGGCATCGGCGGGCAGCAGATCGAGTACGAGCGGGTGCCGCTGTCGGTCAGCGACGGGTCCCGGGCCACCTCGCAGT
>DATCLV010000878.1:0-8865 GCA_036563745.1 Acidimicrobiales bacterium
GGTAGCCGGCGTTGACCCGGCCCAGCAGGTGGTCGGGCGCGATGCGCTGGCGCAGCGACACCGTGATCACGTTCCAGCAGATGGCCCCGACGCCGCCCAGGGCCTGGGCCAGCCCGACGGGGATCGCCCGGTGGGTGAGGCCCGGCACCAGCGTCGCCACGGCGAACAGCAGGTAGGCGACCAGCATCGACCGCGCCCGGCCCAGGACCCGCTCGGCGACCGGGGCGACGAAGCTCCCGAGGAGCGACCCGACGGCCGCGGCGGTGAGCAGCACGCCGAACCCGGCCTCCGACAGCCCCATCGGCCCCGGGTCGACGGCGTACAGCGGGAGGATCGTCAGCATCGCCGTCCCCGTGAGGTTGGCGATGCCGGTGAGCAGGGCCATCGTGCGGATCAGCCGGTGCGAGAACAGGTAGCGGACGCCCTCGACCACGTCCTCCCGGATGCGGGTGGGCGGGCCGCTGCGCCGGGGGCGGAACGAGCCCGCGATGAGGGCGATCGCCACGGCGGCGCACAGGTAGGCGGCGGCGCTGCCCGCCACGGCCCCGGTGGCGGTGACGCCGACCACGACGCCGCCGAGCAGGGGGCCGACGAACTGGTTCATCGTGAGCTCGACGGCGTAGAGGCGGCCGTTGGCCCGGGAGAGGTCGTCGGCGTCGACCATGCTCGGGACGATCGACTGGGCGGCGGTGTCGAACAGCGTCTCGCCGATGCCGAGCAGCAGCGCCACCGCGCACAGCAGCCACAGCGTGTCGGTGCCGGTGGCCAGGGCGAGGGCGAGGCCGCCGATGACCGCGGCCCGGGCCAGGTCGACGAGCAGCATCGTGCGGCGCCGGTCGAGCCGGTCGGCCAGGGCGCCGGCGGGGAGGGCGAACAGCAGCCACGGCAGCCGCAGGGCGACGGTGACGGTGGCGAAGGCCGCCGGGTCGCGGGTGACGCCCAGGGTGACGAGGGGGAGGGCGATCTGGAAGACGCCGTCCGCCAGGTTCGACAGGCCCGACGAGACGAGCAGCTTGCGGTACGAGGAGCCCCGGCGCGCACGCACGGCCGCCATCGTCTCCGAGTGATTGGGAAATGTCAATCGATTAGTCTGACCTCGATGGGAAAGTGGGATCCGGACGGCGCGGGGCACGACGGGCGGCCCGAGGCCACGCCCGAGGAGTTCAAGGCGATGGCGCACCCGCTGCGCCTGCGGATCCTTCGCCTCTGCCTCCACGAGGCGCTCACCAACAAGCAGATCGCCGACCGCCTCGGCGCCGACCCGGCCACCACGCTCCACCACGTCCGGATGCTGCTGAACACCGGGTTCCTCGCCGTCGAGGAGGTCCGCACCGGGGCCCGGGGCGCGCTCGAGAAGCCCTACCGGGCCACCCGGAAGTCGTGGACGCTGTCGGTGTCCCGGCCCGAGGACCAGCGGGCGGGCGAGCTCGCCGTCCTCGACGCCCTCCGTGCCGAGCTGGTCGCGCTCGACCCCGCCGACGTGCTCGAGTCCGTGCGGCTCGGCGTGAAGCTCGGCCGCGCCCAGGTCGACGAGCTGCTGGCGCGGATCCGGGCGCTGGTCACGGAGCTGGCCGAGGCGCCGGAGGACCCCGACGGCGAGGCCTACGGCTTCTACGTGAACCTGCACCGCCAGCCCTGACGACGTTCGTCGGGCTCGGGGCCGGGGGGTCGGGTCCCGGGGCTCGGCGAATCTCCCGCCGGGGCGCACGGGTCGCTGGGCGAGACTGCGGCGATGGACGCCTCGACGGACGCCTCGATGGACCACGTGCGGGGCAACGTCGCCCACTGGCAGACCCGCGAGGACGACGAGGTGCGGCTCGCCCGGCGCCAGTGGGCGGCCGACGAGCCCACCTGGGGGATCTTCGGCGTCCCCGAGGCCGAGGCGCGCGTGCTCCCCGAGCGGCTGGAGGGTGTCGACGCCGTCGAGCTCGGGTGCGGCACCGGCTACGTGTCGGCATGGCTCGCTCGGCGGGGCGCGCGGCCGATCGGCGTCGACCCCACGCCGAGCCAGCTCGCCATCGCCCGCCGGTGCCAGGACGAGCACGGCCTGCGCTACCCGCTGGTGCGGGCGGCCGGCGAGCAGGTGCCGCTGCGTGACGGGTGCTGCGACCTGGTGATCAGCGAGTACGGCGCCGCCATCTGGGCCGACCCCCACCGGTGGATCCCCGAGGCCGCCCGCCTCCTGCGCCCCGGCGGCGAGCTGGTCTTCCTCGGCAACAGCACGCTGCTCATGCTGTGCGTCCCCGAGGACGACACCGCCGCCACCGACCGCCTGCTGCGCCCGCAGTTCGGCATGCACCGCTTCGAGTGGGAGGACGACGGCACCGTCGAGTTCCACCTGAGCCACGGCGACCGCATCCGGCTGCTGCGGTCGTGCGGCTTCGTGGTCGAGGACCTGATCGAGCTGCGGCCGCCGCCGGGCGCCACGACGTCGTACCCGTTCGTGACCGCCGAGTGGGCGGGCAGGTGGCCGGCCGAGGAGGTGTGGCGGGCGCGGCGGGTATGACCGCACCCGTGGACTCCTTCTCCGACCTCGTGACCGCCCTCGACCCGGCGATGGTCGTCGTGACGACCGCCGACGGCGAGGAGCTGGCGGGCTGCCTCGCCGGCTTCCACGGCCAGTCGAGCATCGACCCGCCCCGCTACGCCGTCTGGCTCTCCAAGGCGAACCACACCTACCGGGTGGCGCTGCGGTCCACGCACCTGGCCGTGCACCTGCTGACCGAGGACGACCACGACCTGGCCGCCGCGTTCGGCTCCCGGTCGGGCGACGAGGTCGACAAGTTCGCCGACCGGCCCCACGAGCGCGGGCCCGGCGGGGTGCCGCTGCTCACCGAGTGCCCGCACCGGTTCGTGCTGCGGCGCACGGTGCTGGTCGACGAGGGTGGCGACCACGTGTGCGTCTCGGGCGAGCCGGTCGACGCGGCCGGCGGGTCGTTCACGCCGCTGCGGCTGTCGGCCGTCGACGACATCGAGCCGGGCCACGCCGCCGAGGAGCGCCCGTCGCCGCCCACCGAACGGGCCGGGTGAGCCGGGTGCGCGTGGCGTCGGCCGTCGAACGGGCCGGGTGAGCCGGGTACGCGTGGCGTCGGCCGCCGAAGGGGCCGAGTGACGGCTGCATCAGTAAGTTCGGCCGCATGTCCGAGTACCAGGAGATCCGGTACGAGGTCGACGACCCCGTCGCCACGATCACGCTCGACCGGCCGGAGGCGCTGAACGCCTGGACCAACCGGATGGGCGTCGAGGTGCGCCACGCCGTCGGCCGGGCCGAGGCCGACCCGCGGGTGGTGGGCATCATCCTCACCGGGGCGGGCCGGGCCTTCTGCGCCGGCGCCGACATGCACCTGCTGTCCTCGATCACCGAGGGCGGCTCGGCCGGGGAGGGGGCGGAGGAGGCCGCCGCCGAGCTCACGCCGCCCCCGCTGCCCGAGGACACGCCCGACGACCTCGACGGCACCTACACGTGGCTGATGGCCGGCCGGAAGCCGGTGCTCGCGGCGATCAACGGGGCGATCGCCGGGATGGCGGTGCCGATCGCCCTGGGCTGCGACCTGCGGTTCATGGCCGACGACGCCGTGTTCCTCACCGCCTTCTCGCAGCGGGGCCTCGTCGCCGAGTGGGGCCTGAGCTGGCTGCTGCCCCGCCTGGTCGGGCCGGCGGTGGCGATGGACCTGCTGCTGTCGTCCCGCAAGGTGTCGGGGACGGAGTGCGCCGCGCTGGGGCTGGTCAACGCGTCGATGCCGGGGGACGAGCTGCTGCCGTTCTGCCGGCGCTACATCGAGGACCTGGCCGAGCGCTGCTCGCCGACGTCGATGGCGATCATGAAGCGCCAGGTCTACGCCCAGCTCCACGCCGGCCTCGGCCCGGCCGAGCTGGAGTCGCGGCGGCTGATGGTCGAGGGCTTCGGGCGGCCCGACTTCGCCGAGGGCGTCCGATCGTTCCTCGAGAAGCGGCCCCCGAAGTTCCCGCGCCTGGGCGACACGCCGTCCTCGTCCTGAGGGCCGGTCGGGCGCGGCCCGTCACCGGCCGCGCCCGGGGGCCCGACCGGTAGCGTCGGCCCCGTGCCGGAGCCCTTCTTCACGGCCACCGACGGTGGCCTCCTGCCCCATCCCGACGCCCGGAGCCCGTGGTCGCCCGACATGCTGCACGGGCGGCTGTTGGCGGGCCTCGCCGCCTGGGCCGTCGAGCGCGACCACCACGACCCCGACCTCCAGCCGGTGCGCCTCACCGTCGACCTCTACAAGTCGCCCACGATGGAGGCCACCACCGTGGCGACCACGCTGGTGCGTGACGGGCGGCGCGTACGGGTGGTCGACGCCCACCTGCAAGTGGGCGGGGTCGAGGTGGCCCGGGCGTCGACGCTGTTCCTCCGCCGGGCCGACGCCGCGCAGCTGCCCGCCGTCGACGACGCACCCCGCACCCCGCCGTGGGACACCCCGCCGCCCGACGCGCTCCCCGCGCTGCCGATGCCGTCGGGCAGCGTGCCGTTCGAGGTCCGAGCACCCGAGGGCTCGGGCTTCGGGGCGCCGAGCGACGTGACCCGCCGCGTGTGGATGCGGGAGAACCGGCCGCTGGTGGGCGGCACCGACCTGTCGCCGTTCGTGCGGGCGGCGCTGCTGGCCGACTTCGCCAGCCCGCTCGCCAACATGGGCACCGAGGGCCTCAGCTACATCAACGCCGACCTCACGCTGCACCTCTCCCGCCTGCCGGTGGGCGAGTGGCTCGGCATCAGCACCGACGACCGGGTCGCCGCCGACGGCGTGTCGGTGGCGCAGTGCCCGATCCACGACACCGAGGGCCCCGTCGGGTGGTCGTCGGTCAGCGCGGTCCTGACGCCGGCGATGCCCCGTCCCGCTTCGTAGCGACGGCGCCCGCCCTGGTGGCGGCACCTTCCGTGGCGCGTGCGCGTTTCGCCCCTCCGGGGGTGGGAATCTGGTCGTCATGGCTTCTGACCTCCCGCGTGGTGACGAGCGACCCGACACCCACGAGAGCGCCGGCACCGGGCCGGCCGAGGCCGAGCCGCCGGCCGAGGGCGAGCCGGAAGACCCCGACGACCCGGAGGACGAGGCGTCGACACCCGGCGCCGGAGCGCCGGGCGAGGACGCGTCCGGTGAGGACGCGGACGAGGGCGACGCACCGGCCGCGGGGCCGACCGGCGCCGACGGATCGGCCGAGGGCGACGACGGTGACGGGGCGGCCGGGGGCGACGGCGATGACGCGGCGGCCGGGCGCGACGACGACGCGTCGGCCGAGCGCGATGACGCGTCGGCCGAACGCCATGACGGTGGCGCGGCGGCCGAGGGGTCGACCGGGCCCGCCGAGGACGAGCCGCCGACCCAGCCGCTGGCGCCGGCGGAGGACGTGCCCCCGACGGCGCCGCTGGAACCCGCGGCCACCGGGCGCACGACGCTCCCGCTGACGCCGCCGACGCCCAACGGCGACTCGGCGGCCCGTGATCCCGACGACACGCAGGCGGCGCCGGCGCCGCGGCCCGAGAGCGACGGCGAGTCGACCCAGCCGCTGCCCGCGCCGGCGCCCGGATCCGCCACCGGCCCGAGCCCGGCGGCCGCGGCCGCTCCCACGCCGACCCCGGGGCCCGGACCCGGTCCGGCGACGGGCCCGGCGTCCGCCGTCGGCCTCGGCACGGCGGCCGCGGCCGCGGCGAGACCGACGCCGGCGCCGGGCTCGGCCTCCGTCTTCGCGGCGCCGCCGGTCGTCGACCCCGCTCGGGCCGTCGACCAGGTCGAGCAGGAGCGGCTGCTGGCGGCGTACGAGCGCGAGGTCCGGGCCCACCGGCGGCGGCGCCGGGCGCTGATCACCGGGCTGGTGATCGCCATCGTCGCGCTGTCGGCGTTCGCCGTCTGGCTGATCCTGCACCCGGTCGAGGAGGACGGCGGGAGCGACGACGAGCCGCCCGCCACCACCACGTCGGTCACCACCAACGGGCCCACGACCACCGCCGACGACGGCCGCGGCGGTGCCGGCGGCGGGACGGGCCCCGTCTCCACGCCGGTCACCTCGTCGACGACCGTGCCCCCGACGTCGTCGACCACCACGCCGCCGACGTCGAGCACCACGGTCCCGTCGACGAGCAGCACGACGGAGCCGCCGTCGACCACCGATCCGACGTCGCCGTCGACGACCGAGCCGCCGCCGACCACCACCGACTCGGTGCCGTCGGGCGAGCCGCCGCCCGCCTGAGCGCGCCGGCGCCCCGGCCTCGGGCCGGGACCGTCAGGCCTGGCGGTGGAGGGTGGCGCGCAGGTGGTGCTGGTGGTCCTGCCCGACCGCCCCCATCGCCAGGTCGTACCGGAGCTCGTCGCCCACCAGGGTGAACGTGCGCTCGACCGTGCGCACGTCCTTGGCGGTGGCGGTACGGGCGACCGTGGTCGACCGCACGTGGAGCGCCAGCCCGTCGCCGGTGGCGGTCGCCTCGCCATCGGCGATCTCGGCGAGCCCGGTGGGATGCGCCATCACCAGCTCGACCCGGCCGCCGCCGACCCCGCGCAGGTAGCCGGCCTCGGCGTGGGCCGGCACGCCGGTGTCGAGCCGGACCGTCTTCTGCTGGTAGGCGAGGAACGGCTTGCCGGGCGGCGCGGTGAACGTGACCTCCTCGCGGTACGCGAAGGGCTCGATGGTGGGGTAGTGGCCCTCGCCCTCGCCGGCCCAGGTGCCCACCAGGGCGGCGAGGGGCGCGACATCGGGATGGAGATCGGCGTCCACGCCGCGACCGTACCCCCGGGCCGCCGCGCCCCGGCCCCTGCGCCCCTGCGCGGTGCGTCCTTCAGGCCGCGAGCTGGCGGCGGCGGGTCGAGCCGTCGACGATCGTCGCCGCGCCCGCCTGCTCCCGGAGCAGCGCCAGGGCCGCCTCCCGCACCGGGGGCGGCAGGTCGTCGGGGCGCCGGAGCCCGAACCCGTGGGCGAACAGCGGCGTCCGGGCGATCGGCCAGCCGGCCCGGGCGATCGCCTGCGCCAGCTGGCAGGCCGCCTCGTGCTTGCCCAGCACCAGCGCCGCCCGCAGCTTGGCGGTCAGCAGCCGCACCCGGTGCACGGTGTGCCCGGTGAGGCCGCAGTCGACCAGCACCCCCTCGGCGGCGCGGACGTCCTCGACCGCGTGCCGGCAGGCGGCGGGCGCCTGGTCCCCGTGGCGGTGCAGGGCGATGAGCCGCAGCTCCGCGGCGCGCAGCTTCACGTGGAAGCGCCACTCGGGCACGGCGTCGCCGGGACCCTCGGTCTGGTTGAGGACGAGCACCTGGTCGAGCCGGGCCTCCAGGCGCCCGGCGAGCCGGAGGGCGTCGGTGAGCAGCGGCCGGCTGGGCTCGCCGAGGTCGAGCCGGCGCTCGTAGGCGCCGAGCCGCTGGTAGAGGTTCCACAGGCGGAACTCGGCCACCTCCACCCGCCGCACCCGGCCGGGCAGCAGGCGGAACGCGCCCTGGAGGGTGCGCTCGACCCAGCGGTGGATCTCCTCGGCCCGCCGGTGCATCTGGTGGCCCGCGGCCACGGGCACCGCCTGCTGGGCGGCGTCGACCGCCTGCCAGGTGCGGGGGTGGCGCTCGACCAGCAGCCGCAGGAGGGACAGCGAGGTGGGGTCCTCGTCGATCGACCGCACCCGCACGACCGTGCGCAGGAGCGAGGCGCCGGCGTCGTCGCCCAGGCGTTCGTGGTGCTGGGCGTAGCAGCCGAGGAGGAGGTCGGCCATGATCACCGCCGAGGCGTGGTCGACCCGCTCGCAGCGGAGGGTGTCGTCGCAGGCGGCGACGGCGGTCTCTTCGTCGACCTCGCCGGCCAGCAGGCGGCCGAGGGCGGCCGACGCCGTGGCGGGCCGGAAGCCGGCGGGGACCTGCCAGCGCCCGGACCGGGTCGCGGCCTCGACGCCGACGTCGCGCCGCCGGTCGGAGAGCAGCCCCCACAGCGCCACCCCGACCAGGGCGTGGGCCCGGCTGCGGCCCACCGAGCAGGTGCGGGGCCAACCCGGACCGGTGACGAGCGACTGCTCGTAGGCGTCGAGCTCGCCGAGGGGTCCGTCGAGGTGGCGGGACAGGCCGGAGGCGGCGACGAACGCCCGGGCCGACTCGACGGCCCGGAGCAGCAGGCGGCGCTGCTGGTCGGGGGCGTCGACGAGGCCGGTGAACCAGGGGTCGAGCGCCGGGTCGGGGACGAGCCCGGCGGGGACCGGCCGGGCGTCGGGACGAGGGGTGCTGCCCGCACGGTCGGGCCGGGGATGCGTGGCCAGGTGGCGGTCGAGCTTGGCGACCGCCTGCTCGTAGACGTCGCGGAGCCGGCGCGAGCAGACGCCGTCGCCCGACCGGCGGCGGCGCTGCGTCGGCACCCGCAGCCCCAGCGGCCGGGCCGGCCGGCGGGCGGGGTACTCGGTGAGCCCGGCGCGGGCGCCCAGCACCGCCCGCTCCTGCGGGGTGAGGCCGGCGGCGTCGACCAGGTCGAGGAGCCGCTCGACCACCGCCCCCAGCGGGCGGAGGCCCTTGCGGTCGGCGGGCTCGCCGGGGCCGGCCACCACCCAGTGCGCCAGCTCGGCGGGCACCACGACCCCGGACCGGTTGGCGAAGCGGTCGGCGGTCAGCCGCCGCCGGCACCAGTTGATGACGATCCCGATCGACGGCTGCGGGCCGCGCGAGGAGCCCGGGACGTCGGGCACCGGGTTGTGGTCCGAGTGGTCCGGGCCGTGGTCGTCGGCCACCGGTCGCCTCCGCCTGGTCGTCGGCCGGACGGGCCCGGCCCGCGGGCCACCGACCTTAGGACGGCCGGTGCCCGCGGTGCCGTGGATCTCAGGTTTTCGTGATCCGCGCCGGTGACGGGTGGCCCGCGGCGGGCCCGCTACGGCCCCTTCGTCGGCGGCGGCGGGGGCGG
>DATCLV010000356.1:0-10753 GCA_036563745.1 Acidimicrobiales bacterium
ACCGGCGACCGGGCCCCCAAGGTCTGGCTCATCACCGGGGCCTCCCGGGGCTTCGGCCGCGAGTTCGCCCGGGCCGCCCTCGCCCGCGGCGACCAGGTCGCCGCCACCGCCCGGAACGTGGCCGCCCTGCAGGACCTCCACGACGAGCACCCCCAGATGCTCCCGCTGGCCCTCGACGTCACCGACGCCGACTCCGTCCGGCGGGCGGTCGCCCAGGCGGAGGAGCACTTCGGCCGCATCGACGTCGTCGTGAACAACGCCGGCTACGGGCACTTCGCCGCCGTGGAGGAGGTGACCGACGAGGAGCTCCGCGAGCAGCTGGAGACCAACGTCGTCGGTGCCCACCGGGTCGCCCGGGCGGCGCTCCCCGGGATGCGGGAGCGTGGCCGCGGGCACATCGTCCAGGTGTCCTCGATCGGCGGGGTGATCGCTCTGCCCGGCCTGGGTGCCTACCACGCCTCGAAGTGGGCGCTGGAGGCGCTCAGCGAGTCGCTCGCCACGGAGATCGCCCGGTTCGGGATCGACGTCACCGTGGTCGAGCCGGGCGGCTACGCCACCGACTGGGCGGGGGCCTCGGCCCGGCGCAGCGAGCCGCTGCCGGACTACGACCGGATGCGCGAGGAGGTGGCCACCCGGTTCGCCACCACCGTGCGCGGGGAGCCGGCGGCCGCGGCGCAGGCGCTGCTCGAGGTCGTCGACGCCGAGCACCCGCCGCTCCGGGTCCTGTTCGGGACGGCGTTCGGCGTCCCGACGCCGGAGGTCGTCCGGGACGTCTACGAGGAGCGCCTCAAGGAGTGGAGCGCCTGGGAGGACCTGGCGATCCGGGCCTGGGGCCACTGACACCGGCGCCCAGGACACCGGCGCCCAGGACACCGGTGCCCAGGAACACCGGACGCCCAGGTGGCACCGGACGCCCAGGCGCCCCGATGCTCACGACGACGACGGGCCGGCAGGTCCCCGCACGGCACTGCGCAGCCGGGGGGCCTGCCGGCCCGTCGCTCGTCGAGCGCCGGTCAGGCGATCAGAGGAACGCCTCGGCGATCTGCCGCAGCCCCGCCTGGGTGGCCTCCGGGTCCATCGTGACGAAGTCGCCCACGGCCTTCACGTCGGCGTCGACCCGCAGCTCGCCCTGGCAGACGGCCAGCTCGCCCTTGGGGCCGTTGAGGGTCTCGCCCCACTTCCACCAGGCCTGGTCGCCGAGCCCGTCCACCGGCACGGGACCGTCGGGGTCGCCCACCTGGATCGGCTCGGCGCAGACGAAGCCGTCCGAGAAGCCCTCGGGCCCGGCCCGCACGACGCGCAGGTCCATGATGTCCGACTCCCACACGCACCCGTTGGCGGTCCACTCCACGTCGTTGATCCCGCGGGTGCCCGTCAGGTCCAGCGGCTCCCGGAACGGCACCTCCGGGAAGGCCTGGGCGAGCAGGTCCTCGCTCACCAGGTCGGCGCAGGGCACGTCGACGTTCGCGCCGGTGGCGCTCGACGTCCCGCCGGCCGCGTCGTCGTCCGTGTCGTCCGAGCCCGCGTCCTCGTCCGTGTCGCCCGAGACCTCGTCCTCGGCGGCGGTCTCGGCGGCGTCGGCCTCGTCGGACGAGTCGCCGTCGTCGCCGCCGCAGCCGGCGAGCAGCAGGGCCAGGCCCACCAGGCCGGCCAGCGTCGTCTTCCTTCGGTTCACGTGTGATCTCCTTGGGGGTTCGGTGCAGTGGTCGACCGACGGGCGCGAGGTCACGAGGTCACCCGGGGTCACCAGCCGGCGTTGCCGGCGATCGCCTGGGCGACCGGGGTGAGCCCGGCCACGTCGATCTGCGGCCCGGTGGCCGCGTTGCGGACGACCTGGATGAAGAAGAACTCGTCGCCGGAGCGGGCGTGGATGCGGCTCCCGGTGCTGATCGCCTCCTCGCCGATGCCGGCCACCGGGCCGTCGACCCCCAGGAGGTCGTTCATCCCCGCGTACTCGGCAGCGCCGTCGGTGGTGACGTAGCCGAGGTCGAGGCGGGCGTGGCTCGTCGGGTCGGCGGCGCGCACCACGCAGGTGGTCGAGGCGGGCTCGGGCTCGCCCGGCGCCTCGGCGAGGACGGCGGCGAGGTCGATGCCGTCGAGCAGCGCGCACGGGTCGGCGCCGGATGCGGGGCTCGCCGAGCCGGTGGTGTCGTCGGTGGCGCCGTCGCCGGGGGTCGTGGTCCCGACCGTCACGTCGACGTCGGCGCTCTCGGTGGCGTCGGCGTCGGGCCCGTCGCCGCCGTCCGATCCGTCGGAGCCGCCGGAGCCGCCGGAGCCGCAGGCGGCGAGACCGAGCAGACCGACCGCCGCGAGCGCGCCGAGCACGCTGCCCGTCGGCCGGGCGCGCCGGTCCCTGCGCGGTGTGATCCCCTTGCGGCGGCCCGTGGTCGCCGTATGCTCGGTGTGGCAGCTCACGGACAAAGGTGTAGCAGAAACATGCCAAGCCGGAAGGAAGTTGGCATCAATCGGCCATCCCCGGAGGGTGCGTCACCGCCGGCGGGCGACGACCCCGCCCGACGCTGGGACGAGCGCGAGGCGGCGATCCTCGACGCGCTGCGGGACCTGCGCGCCCTCGCCCTGCGGCCCCTGCCGTGGAGCGCTCCCACGACCGCCGCCGCCGGCGGGCTCGGCCTCGTCGACGTCGTGCGGGGCAGCGACGGGGTCTGGCAGGCGTTCTGGCTCCACGCCGACCTCCACGCCCGCCCGAAGGTCGACGCCATCGTCCCGGACATCCGCCCGCTGACCGACGTGCTGAGCGGCGAGGCGGCCGAGGCGTGGGCCGAGCTGCAGCGCCTCCTCGCGTCGGGCGACGTCCGGATCCGCCTCATCCTGCCGACGGCCGTCGAGTCGACGATGGCCCGGGCCGTCGTCGAGCAGATGGTCGCGGCCGGGATCGACGTGCGGCTGGCCGACACGTCGGCGTGGTACTTCGTGTCGAGCGAGGGGATGGCCGCCGTCCCGCTGGTCTGGGCGAAGTCCGTCGACGTCGACGTCGGGGTCGTCCGCGGCGGGCCGCTGGTGGCCGCGCTCGCCGAGCTGTTCGAGCACCGCTGGCGCGCCGCCCGGCCGTGGATCCGCGACGAGCACGACGCCGTGCTCCGGCTGTTCGCCACCGGGCTCGGCGACGAGGACGTGGCGCGGGAGCTGGGCACGTCGGTCCGGACGGTCCGGCGCCGGGTGGCGGAGGCGATGGCGGCCTACGGCGCCTCGACCCGCTTCGAGCTCGGCTACCGCTACGCGACCGAGCCCGGCGAGGCGGGGTAGCCCGAGGAGCCCGGGTCGTCCGAGGCGGCCGACGCGGTCGGGTCGGCGGGACAGGTCAGGTGGGCGGGTCGATCGGTCGCAGGGTCGACCCGCCCACCGCTCACCGGTGGTGTCCGGCCACCCGCCTCAGCCCACCGGCTCCAGCCGGGCGGGCACGTGCTTGTGGTACGGCGTGCCCGCGATCGGGTCGCGGTGGTCGCCGGAGGTCAGCTCGTTGGGCGCCACCCCGACCGGCTCGGCGTCCGGCGTCTCGGTGACGCCGAGGCCGTTGGGCAGGGAGATGTGGCCCCGGCGCATCATCGGGCTGATCTCCACCACCACCTCGGCGCTGCCCCGTGGCGTGGTGACCCGGGCCCGGCCGCCGTCGGCCAGCCCCAGCGCCTCGGCGTCGGCCGCCGACACCCGCAGCGCCCCGTCGCGGTCGCGCTTCCGCCAGTCCGGCCTGCGGAAGATGGTGTTGGCCGTGAACGAGCGCCGCTCGCCGGCCGACAGCACCAGCGGGAACTCGGGGTCGCTGCCCGGCGGTTCGGCCGTGGCCAGCCCGGCGAGCGCCTCCAGCATCAGCTCGTTGCGCAGGTCGAGGCGGCCGCCCGGGGTACGGACCCGCGCCCAGTTGTCCTCCGGTTCGTCGACGCTGAACACGACGCCGCTCGGGCGGTCGAGGATGGCGTCGAAGAGGGCTTCGGCCAGCTCGCCGCCCTCGCCCTCGAACCCGGCCCGCTCGACGCTGGGCCGGATCTGCAGCATGGCCGTGTTGACCGCACCCCACAGCAGCGCGGCGGCCGCGGCCCCGTGGGGGAGGGTGGGGCCGAGCGTGCGGTAGAGGATGACCGGCGCGAGCCGGGCGACCTCGGGGTGCTCGGCCATGAAGGCGCCGAAGGCGGCGGCGAAGTCGGCCCGGCTCCGCTGCGCCGCCTCGGCGAGCGGGGCGAGGTCGAGGCCGTCGAGGGCGCCGAGCGCCTCGACGAGCCGGGCGTGGATCTCGGGCTCGGGCAGGGTGCCGGGGAGCGGGTCGAGGACCGGGCGCCGCAGGTGGAAGTAGTTGCGGGGGAACTCGAAGTTGAAGAAGGTGGCCTCCCACTTCTCGAACTGGGAGGCGGCCGGCAGCACGTAGTCGGCGTGCCGGGCGGTCTCGGTCATGGCGATGTCGATCACCACGACGAAGTCGAGGGCGTCGAGCGCCTCGCGCATCCGGGGGCTGTCGGCCAGTGAGTGCACAGGGTTCGCCGACTCGACGATCATCGCCCGGTAGCGGTCGGGGTGGTCGGTGAGGATCTCCTCGGCGATCACGTTGCAGGGCACGAGTCCGCTGATGATGCGGGCGCCAGCCACCGGGGACCGGCGCTCCCCGCCGGACCGGGCGCCGCCGCCACCGTCAGCGCCACCGCCGCCCCCGAGGAGGTTCACCAGGCTCGTGGGGATGGAGTGGCCGCCGGGCTTGGCGAAGTTGCCGGTGAGCACCCACAGGAGCCGGTCGAGGTAGCTGCACAGCGTGGAGTGCAGGCCCATCTGCACGCCGAGGTCCTCGTAGACCGACACGCTCGACGCCGACGCGATGCGGCGGGCGGCCCGGCGGACGAGGTCGGGGTCGAGGTCGCAGATGCGGGCGTAGGCGTCGACGTCGACGGCGGCCAGCAGCGGCTCGAGGTCGTCGAGGCCGTTGGCGTGCTCGGCGAGCCAGCGGCGGTCGAGGAGGTCCTCCTGGACGAGGACCGCGGCGAGGGCGGCGAGGCACCAGGCGTCGGTACCGGGGCGGACGGCGAGGTGGAAGTCGGCCAGCTCGGCGGTCTCGGTGCGGCGGGGGTCGAGCACGATCATCGACCGGGCGGGGTCGCGGCCGATCTCCTTCAGGGTCGTGCGGGCGTGGGGGATGCTGTGGGACTGGTAGGGGTTCTTGCCGACCCACACCGTCACCTCGGCGTGCTCGACGTCGCCGCGGGTGTAGGCGCCGAGGAGCTTGGCGTTGACCCAGGCCTCGCCGGTCTTCTCCTGGGCGAGCGCGTTGGAGCGGTAGACGCTGCCGAGCGCGGCCCGGGTGGCGGCCCCGTAGGCGCCGCAGAGGTGGTTCCCCTGCCCGCCGCCGCCGTAGTAGAAGATCGACGCCCCGCCGTGGGCGTCGCGCACCCGGGCGAGGCCGGCGGCGACCTCGGCGATGGCGGTGTCCCAGTCGACGGGCTCGTAGGTGCCGTCGGGGCGGCGGCGCATCGGGGAGGTCAGGCGGTGCCGGCCGTTCTGGTAGTGGTCGAGGCGCAGCGCCTTCTCGCAGGTGTAGCCCTTGGAGGCGGGGTGGGCCTTGTCGCCGCGGATGCGCTGGAAGGACCGGCCGTCCTCCCCGAGGCGGATCTCGATCCCGCAGTTGCACTCGCAGAGGATGCAGGCGGAGGGGTGCCACTCCGCGGTGGTTGCGCGCATGCTCGCTCCTTGCCGTGCGTTCGGGGGCTGCCCGACCGGGTGCGCCGCGCCCGGCCTCCAGCGGCCACGGTTCCAAGATGGAACCGACAGTACGACGGCATGGTTCCAACATGCAACCGACCGATCTACGCTGGTCGGCGTGAAGCGCACCGACACCTCGGACTGGCCGTGCACCATCGCGCGCAGCGCCAACGTGTTGGGCGACCACTGGAACCTGCTGATCATCCGCCAGGCCTGCCTGGGGACGCGGCGGTTCGCGGACTTCCAGGCGGCGCTCGGCATCGGCCGGAACATCCTCAGCCAGCGGCTGAGCCGCCTGGTCGACGAGGGCCTGCTCGCCCGGGTCGAGTACCAGGAGAGCCCGCCCCGCCACGAGTACCGCCTCACCGACAAGGGCCGCGACGTCTACCCGATCCTCGCCGCCATGGCCGCCTGGGGCGACAAGTGGCTCACCGGCCCCGAGGGCACCCCGCTCGTCCTGCACCACACGACCTGCGGCCACGACATGCACGCCGAGGTCGTGTGCAGCGAGTGCGACGAGCCGATCCGGGTGCGGGAGGTGCGCGCCAAGCCCGGCCCCGGGTTCCCCCGGCGGCGGGCGAAGGCCTGAGGACCAGGGCCCGGACGGATGGCCGCCGGGCCCTGGTCCTCAGGGCTCGATCGGGTCGATCGGCCAGAGCGGCCGGCCGGCCCGGGGGTGGTCGAACACCTCGACCTGGTTGGTGGTCAGCCCCGGGGCGTCGGCGGTGAGGATCGCGCCGGCCAGGTCGCGGAACCCGGCCCGGAAGTGCTGGCTCGACTTCAGGCCCACCACCGAGCACCGGGTGACGTCGATGCCGTGGAGCAGGAAGACCTCGGCGTCCATCGTCTGGAACGGGTTCGAGGTGACGACCACGTCGACGCCACCGACCCGCAGCCGGGCCGACGGGCCGAGGTCGATCCGGACCCCCTTGAGCATGTGCTGCAGCACGATGCGGCCGTCGGTCAGCGTGCGCACGACGCCCGACACGGCGAGGGGCGGGCCGTGGAGGTCGCCGTGCTTCCCGCCGAGGCGGACGTCGAGCCGGGCCCCGACGCCGGCCCGGTGCGCCCGGGCGGCGACCTCGGGGTCGGCGACGAAGCCGAACGCCGCGTCCTGCAGGTCGGCGTCGAGCATCGCCCGCAGGAGGTGGGTGCCGTCGCCGGGGGCGCCGCCGCCCGGGTTGTCGCAGGTCTCGTTGACCACCACCGGCCGGGTGCCCTCGGCCACGAGCTTGGTCGCCGCCCGCACGGCGCCCTCCGGGCTGAAGGCCTCCCGGCGGAACCGGTCGCGGTGGGCCCGGATCCACGCCGCGACCTCCCCGGCGCACGCGGCGGCCAGGGGGCGGTCGGCGTCGGTGGTGACCACGACGTGGACGCCGACGTGGGGGACGTCGACGAAGGGGAAGCCGTGGAACACGGTGCAGTCGATGACGCCCGGCCGCGCCTCGATCGCCCGGCACAGCGCGTTCATCTCGGCGGCCGGCTCACCGGGGTCGGTGGTGGCGGGCGGCAGCAGCATCGGCAGGTGCTCGACGTGGATCACCGGCTCCCAGCGGCCGACGAGGATGGGCGGCACGGCGGCGACCGCCTCGTAGCCCCGCTCCCGCCCGTCGGTGTGGGGGTAGAGGTGGTTGCCGAAGAAGACGTCGAACACCTCGGCCATGCGGTCGGTGACGTTCCCGTGCAGGTCGAGGGCGGCGACGATCGGCACGTCGGGCCCGACGAGGGCGCGGACCGCGGCGCCGAGGTCGCCCTCGAGGTCGTCGATGCCCTCGACGACGCCGGCGCCGTGCAGCTCCAGGGCCACGGCGTCGACGGGGAGCGCGGCGGCGAGCCGGTCGAGGAGCTCGTCGCGCAGCGTGGCGTAGGCGTCGGCGGTGATGGTGCCGGACGGGTTGGCCCACGCCCACAGCGTCGGGACCGGCTGGGCGCCGATGGCCTCGCACGCCTCGATGAACCCGCCGACGAAGGTGGCGGTGCCGCGGGCCGTGAGGAGGTGGTCGCCGCGCCGGACGACGAAGCGGTCCAGGCCGGTGGGCCCGGTGACGGCGTCGGCGTAGGTGTTGGTCTCGTGGCTGAGGCCACCCAGGGCGATGCGCACGCGCAGGCCGCCTTTCCGGCTGGGGCCGCGGCGCTCGCGGCGCCCGTGGCAATTTCCGTACACGTACGGTAACGTCCCGCCGTGGCCCCGACAAGGCCCGGCCCGCGCCCGGGCCGCCCACCCAAGGTCAGCCGGCAGGACGTCGTCGACGCCGCCGTGGCCCTCGCCGACGAGGGTGGGCTCGCGGCCGTCACCATGCGGGCCGTCGCCGCCCGGCTCGGCGTCGCCCCCATGACCCTCTACGGCCACGTGACCAGCGCCGACGAGCTCGTCGACCTCGTCGTCGGCGCGTCGATCGCCACCGCGGTCGCGAAGCGCCCCCGGCGCCACCGCGACGGTCGCAGCGCCCTGGTCGCCTTCGCCCACGGGCTGCGCGAGATGTTCCTGGCGCACCCGGCGGTCCTCGACACGTACCGGCGGCGCCCGGTCCAGGACCCCACCGGGCTCGCCGTCACCGAGGGCGTCATCGCCGCCCTGGTCGCCGACGGCCTCGACGAGGAGGCCGCCCTCCACGTCTACGCCGGCGTGTACGCGTTCGTCGTCGGGTTCGTGTCGCTCGAGACCCGGCCCGTCGACATCGACCCCACGGCCCTGGACGGCCACCCCCTCCTCCAGCGCCTCGTCGGTCGGCTCTCCGACCTGTTCGACCGCGCCGCGTTCGACCGGGGCCTCGCGGCGCTGGTCGACGCGGCCCGGCCCCCGACGACCCCGACCGAGGACACGGAACCCGAGGAGGACGACGGATGAGCGAGCCCGCGGCCGAGGGAGCGGCGACGGACCGACGACGATCGGCACGCCGGCGGGTGCGCCGGGCGCGGGCGGGGGTCGCCCTCGTTGTCGGTGCCGGTCTGACGCTCGGGGCCTGCACGGACTCGGGGTCGGGTGACTCGGGGTCCTCCGGGTCGGGGTCGTCCGGGTCGGGCGACCCGGCGACGCCCTCCACGGCGGCGCCCTCGCCGGAGTGGGAGCGGATCGACGCCGCCCTCGCCGAGCTGGCGCCCGAGGTCGGGTTCCTCGCCGCCCGGGTGACGCCCGACGGCACGTGCGAGCCGGTCCACGAGGTCGAGGCGACCACGGCCCGGCCGATCGGGTCGCAGTTCAAGCTGTTCGTCCTGGGCGCCCTGGCCGACGAGATCGCCGCCGGCCGCCACTCCTGGGACCAGACGCTCACCGTGCTCCAGGAGGAGAAGAGCGTCGGCAACCAGGAGGGGTCGCTCCAGTTCGTCGACCCGGGCACCGTGGTCACGCTGGAGGAGGCCGCCACGCTGATGATCTCGATCAGCGACAACACGGCCGCCGACCTGCTCGTCGACCTCGTGGGCCAGGACGCCATCCAGGCCCGGCTGCGGGAGTGGGTGGACGACCCGGCCGCCAACGACCCGTTCCTCACCACCAAGCAGATGTTCCTCCTGCACTACGCCACCGGCCTCGCCGACCGGTACCTGGCGACGCCGCCGGCCGAGCGGGCCGCGTTCCTCGCCGCCGAGGTCGATCCGCTGCTCATCGGTGAGATCGCCTCCGGCTACTCGTCCGCTCCCCGCTACGTCGACACGATCGAGTGGTTCGCCACGCCCCTCGACCTCTGCCGCACCTTCGCCGGGCTCCAGCAGCTGGCCGAGGAGCCCGCGCTGGCGCCGCTGCCGTCGGTGCTGTCGAAGGAGGTGATCGGGATCGGGCTGGACCGGGACGAGTGGCCCACCCTCTGGTACAAGGGCGGCTCCGAGCCCGGGGTCCTGACCCTCGGCTGGCTGGGCGTCGACCGCGACGGCGCCACGTACGTGGTCGAGGGGATGCTCATGGACCCGGACGCCGTCCTCGCCGAGGACGCGATCACCGACCTCCGGGCGCTGGCCGAGGACGCCTTCGGCCTGCTCCGCGCCGGGTAGGGGAACGGCGTGGGCGACCGCGTGGCGGGCCCCGATGCGCAGCGGGCGAGCACACGGACGGGTCCGGCGAGCCATGACGAAGGCGTGGGCGACCGCGTGACGGGCCCCGATGCGCAGGCGAGCACACGGACGGGTCCGGCGAGCCATGACGTGGTCGTGGTCGGTGGGGGCATGGCCGGGATGTCGGTGGCCGCCGAGCTGGCGGCGGCGGGGACGCATGCGGTCGCCGTCCTCGAGCAGGAGGCCGAGCTCGGGCGCCACGCCACCGGCCGGTCGGCCGCGGCGCTGCTGGAGAGCTACGGGAGCCCGGAGATCCGGGCGCTGACCCGGGTCAGCCGGCGGCTGCTCGACGCGGCCGACGCCCCGACGCCGCTGCTGACGCCCCGCCCGCTGCTGTGGATCGCCGACCGGGCCCACGCGGCGGAGGTCGAGGACCTCCTGACCGAGCAGCCCGACCTCCGCCCGCTGTCGACCGCCGAGGCGCGGGCCCGGTGCCCGGTGCTGCGGGAGGACGCCGTGGCCGCCGTGGCGATGGAGCCCGACGCCCACGACATCGACGTCGCCGCCGTGCTCCAGTGGTTCGCCGGGCGGGCGCGGGCGGCCGGCGTCGCGGTCCATCGGGGGAGCCGCCTCGCCGGGGCCGAGCGGGTGGGCGGGCGGTGGCGGCTCCACCACGGGTCGGGCACGCTGCTCGCCGACGTGGTGGTGGTCGCGGCGGGGGCGTGGGCCGACGAGGTGGCGGCGCTGCTCGGCGCCCGGCCGTGCGGGCTGACGCCGCTGCGGCGCACGATCGGCGTCGCCCGGAGCCCCCGGCCGGTCGACCCGGCGTGGCCGCTCGTGGCGACGGTCGACGAGGGCTGCTACTTCCGGCCCGAGGGCCCGCACCTGCTGGTCTCGCCGGCCGACGAGACGCCGAGCGAGCCCTGTGACGCCCGCCCCGAGGAGGCCGACGTCGCCCTGGCGATCGAGCGGGTGAACCGGGTGACCGACCTCGGCCTGCGCTCGGTGGTCACCAGCTGGGCGGGCCTGCGGACCTTCGCCCCGGACCGCAACCCCGTCGTCGGCTTCG
>DATCLV010000880.1:0-1752 GCA_036563745.1 Acidimicrobiales bacterium
CTGCAGCGCCTGGTAGGTGGCGCCCCGGTGCAGCGACTCGTGCGCACCGAGGCGGGCCTCCTCCACCATCTCGTCGAGGCGACCGGCGCCGCGGGCGTGGCGGGCGAGGGCCGCGTGGTCGGTGCTGCCGGCGGCCCGCAGCACGTCGAGGGCGGCCTGGTGGAGGCGGCGTCGCTCCCGGCCGAGGAGCCCGTTGGCGATGGCCTCCCGGGCGATCTCGTGGTGGAAGCCGAACACGTCGGGCTCGGTCTCGACCAGCAGTCCGCTGTCGACGGCCGCCCGCAGCAGGCGGATCAGCTCGGCCTCCGACGTCTCGGTGACCGCGGCCAGGACGTCGAACGGCACCCGCCGGCCCAGCTCGGAGGCGGCGGCGACGATCTGCCGCACGTCGGGGTCGAGCTCGTCGAACTGGGACCGGACCAGCTCGCTCACCGTCCACGGCAGCGGCGTGCAGTCGGCGTCGTCGTCGGTGGGGGCGGTCGGCGACGAAGCGATCAGCTCCTCCAGGAAGAACGGGTTGCCGCCCGTGCGGGTGTGGAGGGCGTGGGTGGTGCGGTAGGACGGCGATTCGCCGTAGACCGCGTTGAGGAAGATGCCGACGTCCTCCGGGCTCAGCCGGTTGAGGTGGATGTGGGTGACCGCGTGGCGGCGCTCCAGGCGGGGCAGGAGGTCGGCGGCGGGGTGGCGGCGGGACAGCCCGTCGGGCCGGTAGGTTCCGACGAGGAGCAGCGGGCCGCCAGGGGGTTCGGCCAGCTGCTCGAAGATGCTCAAGCTCTCGGCGTCGGCCCAGTGCAGGTCCTCGAACACGACAAGCCCGGCGGCGCCGGCGGTGCGGCGGCGGACCAGCTCGACCGCGGCGGCGATGCGGTCGTCGACGGGGGCGTCGTTGTCGCGGACGAGCGCCGTCAGGGCGTTACGGTCGTCGAGGTCGGGGTCGCCGTCCCGGCCGTCGTCGCCCCCGTCGCCGCTGCGGTCGCCCCCGTCGCGTCGACCGCCGGGGCCGCCGTGGGGGCTCGTCGCCCGGTCGAGGGTGGGGGAGGGGCCGGTGGCCGTGACGGGCAGCGCCCCGGTCAGGGCGTCGAGGAACAGGGCGAGGGGACGACTAGCCGTGTCGGGGTCGGCCTGGCCGGCCAGGACGACCGTGCCACGGGGCGCCCGACCGACGAGCTCCTGCACCAGGCGGGTCTTTCCGATGCCGGCCTCTCCGGCCACGAGCGCGACCGATGGAGCCTGGCCGACCCCCATGAGGCCGGCGAGGCGGTCGAGTTCGGTGGACCGACCCACCATTTCCGGGGACAACCCGGCACGCCCGACGAGCACGCCTTGAGCGTAGGTCTGACCCCGGAGGGAACGTCGGTCAATTGCGATCGCCATGGGGCACCGCCCAACAGGCAGCCGCCGCCGATCAAGCGGCTACCTGTTGGCGGGCCCGGTCCTCCTTGGGGGGAGGGAGGACGATCGTGGCGTACGTTCGGTCGTCGACCGGGGCCTGGAGCCGAGCCCTACGGACTCGGCGGAGCAGGCGACCGGCGACGGCGCTGCGGGTCATTTCGAGCTGGCGCTCGCGGACGAGGGTGGTGGTGACGTCGTAGGCGTTGAGCATGTGGACAGAGTGCGCCTCTGAACCAGGCGCGCACATCCGTCGAGATCGGCATTTCCAGGGGGTCGAACTACGTAGAGGCGCGTACGCGCCGAACTACGTCGACGTAGTCCGCGGCGTTCTCCCTGGTCAGCGGTGTCCGTCTCGTGGGG
>DATCLV010000881.1:0-5227 GCA_036563745.1 Acidimicrobiales bacterium
GTGCCGGCGAAGAAGACGTCGCCACCGGCGGTCCCGAACCGGTCCATGAGGTCGGCCCGGCCAGCGAGCGCCGCCATGGGGTAGCCGTTCGCCATCGCCTTCCCCAGGGTGGTGAGGTCCGGCGTCACCCCGACGATCGCCTGGTAGCCGCCGAGGGCGTGCCGGAAGCCGGTGACGACCTCGTCGAAGATCAGCAGCGCCCCGAACTCGTCGCACAGGGCGCGGGCCTGGGCGGCGAAGTCGCGGGGCACGGGCCGGACGCCGCTCTCGGGGCCGACGGGCTCGAGGATGAGCGCCGCGGTGCCGCCCCGGTCGCGGTTGGCCTCGAACAGGGCCCGGAGCTCGTCGAGGTCGTGGGGGAAGAACTCGTGGGTGCGGGCCAGGAGGTCGTCGGGGATGCCGGCGGCGTCGAGGTTGGCGGTGCCGGGGAGCCGCAGCGCGTACACGACCTGGTCGCTCCAGCCGTGGTAGCCGCCGCCGACCTTGATGACGTGCTCGTGGCCGGTGAAGGCCCGGGCGGCCCGCAGCGCCGCCATGACGCCCTCGGTGCCGCTGCCGAGCATCCGGAACTGCTCGACGGCGGGCATGAAGTCGTGGATGAGCCGGGCGAGCTTCTCCTCGTACTCGTGGAACAGGCCGGTGACCGGCCCGCAGGTCTGGAGGAGCTCGACGACCTTCTCCCGCACCGGCGGGTGGTTGCTGCCGAGCACGGTGGGCCCGCCGGCCTGGAGGAAGTCGATGTAGCGGTTGCCGTCGACGTCCCACAGCCAGGCGCCCTCGGCCCGGGTCATCTCCAGGGCGAAGGGGTGGTTGAAGGCGAGGTTGTGCTGGACCCCGCCGGGGATGACCTCCCTGGCCCGCTCGGCCGCGGCCTTGGACCCGGCGCAGTGCTCGTCGAACCAGGCCAGGTAGGCCTCCATGCGGTCCCGGCGCAGCGGCCGGGGCGGCGTGGCGACGAGGGCGTCGCCCTTCTTCACCGCCTCGTCGACGTCGGGCCACTCGCTGATGCCGTAGCCGCGGTGCCCGCCGTCGCGGCCGTCGCGGCCGTCGCGGTGGCCGCGGTCGTCGCGGTGCTCCCCCATCGATCAACCCCCCTCGTCGATCTTCTGCGTGGTGCCGTAGTTCTTCGCCAGCGCGGCGAGGATCACGGCTTCGAGCTCGCCGTCGGACAGGATCCGGGGCGTCCCCAGGGCCAGGGCCCGGGAGAACAGCTCGGCCTGCCACTCCAGCAGCTCCAGGCGCTCGCAGGCCTCGGCGATCGACCGCCCGTGGGCCACCGAGCCGTGGTTCTGCATGAGCGCCGCGCTGCGCCCCTCCAGGGCGGCGCGGACGTTGGCCGCCAGCTCGTCGGTGCCGAACGTGGCGTAGGGCGCCACCCGGATCGGGCCGCCGAGCTGGAGGATCGTGTAGTGCACCGCGGGCAGCTCGTCGTGGGTGCACGCCACCGCGGTCGACGCCAGGGCGTGGGCGTGGGCGACGGCCCGCGCCTCGGGCGTGTCGGCGTAGATGCCCAGGTGGAGCGGCAGCTCCGACGTGGGCGCCAGGTCGCCGGCGACGTGGTTGCCGTCGAGGTCGACGATGGTCATGTCGTCGGCGGTCAGCTCACCGAGCACGCCGCCGGTGGGCGTGACGGCCACGTGGTCGTCGCCGCAGCGCACCGACAGGTTGCCGGCGGTGCCGACGACAAGTCCGCCTGCGGCCACCCGCCGGCAGGCCGCGGCCAGCTCCTCACGCTCCCCCTCGTGCATGGAACATGAGCATACGTTCATGTTCCACGGGCGGCGAAGCGGACCGGTCGGGTCGTGCCCGTCGCACTCGTCGTGCTGGTCAGGGCGGTGGCGCCGGTCACCCGACACCGGGGTGGCCCGGATGCGGGGGTCGCCCGGTAGCGTGCCCCCGTGATGGGCAGCCTCCTGGACCTGCCGCTGGAGACGCTGATGGCGCGGGCCCGTGAGGTCCGGGACAGGCGCAGCGGCACCCGTGTGACCTACTCGCCGAAGGTCTTCATCCCGCTCACGATGCTCTGCCGCGACCGCTGCGGCTACTGCACCTTCGCCCAGCCGCCCGCCCGGCTCGACGCGCCGTACCTGACGCCCGAGCAGGTGCTGCGGATCGCCAAGGCCGGCGCCCGCGTCGGGTGCCACGAGGCGCTGTTCACGCTGGGCGAGCGCCCCGAGGAGCGCTACCCGGTGGCCCGGGCGTGGCTCGACGAGCACGGCTACGCGTCGACCGTCGACTACCTGGCCGCCATGTGCAAGCTCGTCCTCGACGAGACCGGCCTCCTCCCCCACGCCAACGCCGGCGCCCTGTACCCCGACGAGTTGGCGAAGCTCCGGGCCGTCGCCCCCAGCCAGGGGATGATGGTCGAGACCCTCCGCGACGACCTGGCCGCCCACCGGGGCGCGCCCGACAAGCGCCCCGAGCGCCGCCTCGCCACCCTCGAGGCCGCGGGCGAGCTGCGGATCCCGTTCACCACCGGGATCCTCGTCGGCATCGGCGAGGACCGGGCCGACCGGCTCGCCGCGCTCGAGGCGATCGCCGAGTCGCACCGCCGCTGGGGTCACGTGCAGGAGGTGATCGTCCAGAACTTCCTGCCGAAGCCGGGCACGGCGATGCACCAGGCGCCCCCGTGCCCCACCGACGAGCACCTCGAGGCCATCGCCCTGGCTCGCCTGGTGCTGCCGGAGGACGTGGCCGTGCAGGCCCCGCCGAACCTGGCCGACGACTTCGGCGTCCTGCTCGACGCCGGGATCGACGACTGGGGCGGCGTCTCCCCCGTGACCGCCGACCACGTGAACCCGGAGCGGCCGTGGCCAGCGCTCGACACGCTGCGGGCGGTCACCGAGGCCCGCGGGTTCGCCCTGGCCCCCCGCCTCACCGTCTACCCCCGCTACCTCGACCCGTGGCGGCCCGACGGCGCCGACGAGTGGCTCGACCCGGCGCTGCGGTTCCCGGTGATGGACCGGGCCGACGCCGAGGGCCTGGGACGCGACGACCCGGGCGCCGTCCTCCACGAGCGCACCCTGGCCGACGCCAAGGCCGGCACCGGCGCCGAGATCCTGCTGATCGGCGAGCGCTCGACCGCCTGGTACTCGGGCGCCGACACCGAGGCGCCCGAGCTGATCCCCGCGCCCCACGACCGCGTCCGCGGCCCGGTGGCCGAGGTCCTGGCGGGCGTCCGCGCCGGCCAGGAGGTCGGCTTCGACGAGATCGTCACGCTGTTCTCGGCCCGGGGCCCCGAGGTGGCCGCCGTCGCCGCCCTCGCCGACGACCTGCGGGCTGAGGCGGTCGGCGACGACGTCACCTGGGTCCACAACCGGAACATCAACTACACGAACGTCTGCACGTTCAAGTGCCGGTTCTGCGGCTTCTCGAAGGGGCCGCTGTCGCTCAACCTGCGGGGCACGCCCTACCTGCTCACCCTCGACGACATCGCCGCCCGGGCCCGGGAGGCCTGGGAGCTGGGCGCCACCGAGGTGTGCCTCCAGGGCGGCATCCACCCGGACTTCGACGGCGACTACTACATCGAGGTCGCCAAGGCGATCCACGCCGAGGTGCCCGACATCCACCTGCACGGCTTCACCGCGCTGGAGGTCACCGAGGGGGCCCGGCGCCTGGGCGAGCCGCTCGACGTGTACCTGCGGCGGCTCATGGACGCCGGCCTGCGGTCGCTGCCCGGCACCGCCGCCGAGATCCTCGACGACCCGGTGCGCGCCGTCCTGTGCCCCGACAAGATCGACACCGAGGAGTGGCTGGAGGCCCACCGCACCGCCCACCGGGTGGGGCTGCGGTCGAACGTGACGATGATGTTCGGCGCCGTCGAGTCGCCGGCGTCGTGGGCCCGGCACCTGCTGCGCACCCGCGACCTCCAGAAGGAGACCGGGGGCTTCACCGAGTTCGTCGGCCTCCCGTTCGTGCACATGGCCACGCCGCTCTACCTCCAGCGCAAGGCCCGGCGGGGGCCCACGTTCCGGGAGGTGGTGCTGGTCCACGCGGTCGCGCGCATCGCCTACCGTGGGCTGATCGACAACGTGCAGGCCTCCTGGGTCAAGCTCGGTCTGGGCGGGGCGGCGCAGCTGCTCCGGTCGGGCTGCAACGACGTCGGGGGCACGCTGATGGACGAGAACATCTCCCGGGCGGCCGGTGCGTCGCACGGCCAGGAGCTGGAGCTCGACGATCTCCGGCGCCTGGTGGAGAGCATTGGGCGCCGTCTCCGGCAGCGCACCACGCTCTACGGTCGTCCGGCAGAGAGGGCCGAAGCGGCCGTCGGCTGACCCGGGCCCGCCCGGGGGGAGATTGCGCCGTTCTGGCGGTCGGAGCGCGACCGTCGAGCGCAGATCGAGACGCGACATCTGGGGTTCCTGACGACATGACCTACCACCTCGGCGTCGACCTGGGGACGACGTACACGGCGGCCGCCGTGGCCCGCGAGGGCCGGGCGCAGCCCGCCAAGCTGGGCGGCCGGAGCGTGGCGGTGCCCTCGGTCATCTACCAGGGGCGCGAGGAGCTGCTGTTCGGCGACGCGGCGGCCCGCCGGGCGGTGACCGAGCCGGCCCGGGTGGCCCGGGAGTTCAAGCGGCGGGTGGGCGACCCCACCCCGATCCTGCTGGGCGGCAGCCCGGTGGCGGCCGAGCTGCTGATGGCGCGGATGCTGCGGTGGGTCGTGGGGCAGGTGACCGAGACCGAGGGGGCGGCGCCGGCGACGCTGGCGGTCACGCACCCGGCGAACTGGGGCGAGTACAAGCTCGACCTGCTGCGCCAGGCGATCCGCCACGTCGACCTGCAGGTCGACCACTACGTGCCCGAGCCGGTGGCGGCCGCGTCGTTCTACGCCGCCCAGCGCGACCTGGCGCCGGGCAGCACGGTCGCCGTCTACGACCTGGGCGGCGGCACCTTCGACGCCGCCATGGTGCGGGCCGAGGGGACCTCCTTCCGGATCGTGGGGCGACCCGACGGCATCGAGCGGCTGGGCGGCATCGACTTCGACCACGCCGTCTTCCGGCACGTGATGACCTCGCTCGGCCTCGACCTCGACGGGGAGCTCGACGACGACGATCCCGCCGTGGTCGCCGGCCTGCAGCAGCTGCGGCAGGACTGCGTGGAGGCCAAGGAGGCGCTGTCGGTCGAGACCGACGTGTCGATCCCGGTGCTGCTCCCCCAGCGGCACACCGAGGTGCGGCTGACCCGGCAGGAGCTGGAGTCGATGATCCGCCCGGCGCTGGTGGAG
>DATCLV010000023.1:0-4731 GCA_036563745.1 Acidimicrobiales bacterium
GGCGGCCAGATGACCAAGGACCTGGCCCTCCTGGTGGGCGGCGACACCCCGTGGCTCACCACCGAGGAGTTCCTCGACGCCCTCGACACCAACCTCCAGGCCGCCGCGAAGTAACCCCGCCCGGCCGACGGTCGCCGCACACCCGCCCGGCACGGGGGAGCCCGCTCCCCTGCGCCGGGCGGTTCGCTCGTCAGATCGCCGCCGGCGCCTCGGCGACCCCCGGTTGCCGGGCGGTGGGGGCGGGAGGCGTCAGGGGCCAGTAACCGGGAACCCGATGGTGCGGGGTGTCGAGGTAGACCTTGGCCTCCGGGCGCTGGGCGAACTTCCCGTGGCTCCACCGGATCTCGACGTGGCCCTCGACCGTCGACACCTGCAGCGTCCGCCGGTTGGTGACCGTGACCGACCACTGGACCACCGGCTGCTCCCGGGCCGTGGGCGTGACCGCGACCTCCTCGATCCGGAAGTGCTGGCGCCAGTCCCACGCGGTGGCGATGCGGAGCCGCAACGACCCCTCGGCCGAGGCGCCCAGCACGAAGTAGGGCGCCGACCCGATCCGCAGCAGCCGCCACAGCACCCGCTCGACGTCGGCCCCCGCCAGCGCCGCCCGCCACCGGGCCGCCGAAGCCTCGGCCACCGCGGTCGAGAAGGCGACCGCCGCGGGGCGCAGCTCGGCGGGCCAGCGCCCCCGGCCCAGCCGGGCCTGCAGCTTCGCCCGGTCGTCGGCCTGCAGGTCGACCACCCGCGCCGGCAGGCCCAGCCCGGCGGCGACCTCCTCGGCCCGCCACCGCCGCTCGTCACCCGCCGGCCCCGGGTCGACCCCTGGCGCTCCAGCGCGGCCGGGCGTGGCGCCGGCGGCACGGCCGCGGCCCGCGTCGACGCCCCGGTGGCCGGGCGGCGGAAGCAGGGCCGGGCCCAACGAGCCGTCGAGCGCCGCCGGTGTGGCCCGTGGCGCCGGCTCGCCCGCGTCCCCGGCCGGGCCCGAGGCGAGGTGGACGAGCGTGGCCTCGTAGAGGGCCTGGTACGCCTCGGGCGCCACCTCGGCGAACCAGTCGGGCGCCGGGCCGCCGTGGCCGTGGCCGCCGGCCAGCAGCCGGTCGAACACCGTGGCCGGCGCGGTGTTGGTGACGATCTTCGACAGGTACTTGCAGCTGACCAGGAACACGTGGTCGATGCGCAGGTCGGCCGGCACCGGCTCGTCGCCCGGCTGCTTCTGGGCACCCCGCCACTCGACGACCAGCGGCCGCCGCCCCCGCAGCCCGTCGGTGGCGGCGAGGAAGGCGACGCCGTTGTGCCAGGCGCCGAGGAACTCGGCCCCGAACGCCCCGCCCCGGTGCAGCTCCTCCAGCAGGCACCACTGCTCGGGCGACAGGCTCACCATCTCCGCCGGCCGGGCGGCCAGCGCCTCGGCCAGGCTCGGGTAGCCCAGCGTGCCCAGCCCGGTCACGAGCTCGGTGATCGTGGTGCGCTGGTCCGCCATCGTCGTCGACCTCCCGGCGACGCCCGCCCGGCCCTACCGGCCGTCGCCCTCGGGACCGGCACCCTCGGGGACCTCGGGGCCCCCGGCGCCGTCGGGGCCTGACCCGCCGGCGTCGCCCTCGGCGTGCCGGCGCAGGCGCTCGAGCCCCTCCTCGTCGGCCAGGGGCACCACGTCGACGATCGTGCGGCCCGGCCCCTCACCCACCACCGCGGCGAGGGCACGGGCGCCCGGGCTCCCCGGCGCCGGCAGGTCGGTGGTGAGCACCAGCAGCCGGGACCCGGGATCGGACGCCGCCACCACGCTGGCCTTGCCGAGGACGCGCCACAGGGTGTCGGTGCGGCGGAGGCCGGCGTTGGCGCTGGAGAACCCGCCCGCCACCTCGACGTACCAGCTGCGCCCCACCCGGTCGCGGGCGCGGAAGCCGGCGGTCTGCCCGGCGCCCACCTTCACCTCCTCCTGGATGCCGGTGAACCCCGCGGCCAGCAGGGTGGCGCGGGCCACGTCCTTCGCCTTGCGCCCGGCGCGCACGGCGGCGGCCAGCGGATCGGCCGCCAGAGCGACCCCCTCCTCGTCCTCCTCGTCGACCGCCCCGGCGACGGCCGGCACGCGGACCTCGGGCCGGGACGGCACGACGACGCCCGCCGCCAACCGGGCCCGCTCGGCCTCCACCCGGGCCCGGGCCCGCTCGACGTAGGCCGGGTCGGTGTCGAACCCGACGAAGTGGCGACCCCGCCGCAGGGCGGCCACCGCCGTCGACCCCGACCCCATGAACGGGTCGAGCACGAGGTCGCCCTCGTAGGTGTAGAGGTCGATGAGCCGCCGGGGCAGCTCGACCGGGAACGGCGCCGGGTGCCCCACCCGGGTGGCGCTCTCGGCCTGGATCTCCCACACGTCGACCGTGAGGTCCATGAACTCGTCGGCGCTGATCGTCGACACCGACGGCAGCTGCCGGGCCCGGCGCTTGCGGGCGCTGACCGCCCGGTCGAACCGGCCCTTGGAGGCGATGACCACCCGCTCGGTGAGGTCGCGCAGCACCGGGTTGCCCGGCCGCTGGAACGTGCCCCAGGCGCAGGACCCACCCGCCGCCTTGGCCTTCACCCACACCACCTCGCCCCGCAGCAGCAGCCCGAGGCCCTGCAGGATGTCGGTGACGTCGGACGCCAGCGAGCGGTAGGGCTTGCGGCCCAGGTTGGCCACGTTGACGGCGATGCGACCGCCCGGTTCGAGCTTGCGCTCGCACTCCTTGAACACCGCCCGCAGCATCTCGAGGTAGGCGATGTAGGACTCGGGGACGCCGCCCTCCCCGATGGCCGTCTCGTACTCCTTCCCCGCGAAGTAGGGCGGTGAGGTGACCACCAGCGCCACCGACGAGTCGGCGATCTCGCCGAACCGGTCCATGTCGCGGGCGTCGCCCACGAAGATCTCGTCGACCGCCGCCGGCGGGTGGACCGTGTCGTCGTCGCTGATCTCCGGCTGGGGGAACCGCTCGTAGAACTCGGACGCGTCGTGGTTCTCGCGCCGGGACACCCCGAACCGCGAGGTGGACGTGGGCCGCCGCAGCCTCGCCCGCGCCGACGGCGCCGCCGAGGCCGACGCCCCGTCGATCACCGCGGCCCCCGCCTCGACGCTCTCTCGCCCACTCGCGTATGCCATGGACCGCACCTTACGCAGCCGGTGTGACAGTCGAGCGGAGCCTGGGCGCTCGGGGCGGTGGCGGGTCGCCGGGACGGGAGGTGACCGTCAGGGACCACCGCGCCACGCAACGCGCGGCGCCGTCAGTCGTCGTCGGACCGGGGCGCGAGGCCCAGGTTCTCGACGATCTGGAGCGCCGACTCCGAGCGGTTCAGCGCGTAGATGTGCAGGCCCGGGGCCCCGGCGTCGAGCAGCTCCCGGCACAGCTCGGTCGACACCTCCACCCCGATGTGGCGCACCTCGGCCGGGTCGTCGGCCACCGCTTCGAGGCGGGCCAGCAGGTCGGCGGGGATCTCGGCCCGGTTCATCCTCGCCATCCGCACCAGGCCGGCCACGTTGATCGGCGGCATGATGCCCGGCAGCACCGGCTTGGTGGCGCCCGCCGCCGCCAGCTCGTCGACCAGGCGCAGGTAGTGCTCGACCCGGAAGAAGAACTGGGTGATCGCGAAGTCGGCGACCTCCAGCTTGGTCGCCAGGTGGCGCCGGTCGGCGGCCCGGTCACCGTCCGAGCGCGGGTGCAGCTCGGGGTGCGCCGCCACGCCCACCGAGAACCCGGCGGGGTGGTCGCGCACCAGCTCGACCAGCTCCAGGGCGTAGCGGAAGTCCCCGCCCGGCTCGCTGCCGTCGGCCGGCGGGTCGCCGGCCAGCGCCAGGATGTTCAGCACCCCGTGGTCGTGGTACTCGTCGAGCAGGCCCTTGATGTCGACGCGGGAGTGGCCCACGCAGGTCAGGTGGGCCATGGCCGGGAACGGGCGCTCGCTGTTGACCTTCACCACGATGTCGCGGGTGCGGTCGCGGGTGGAGCCACCGGCCCCGTAGGTGACCGAGACGAACGACGGCTGCAGCGGCGCGAGCTCCTCGATCGTGGTCTCGAGCTGCCGCTCGGCCTCGTCGGTCTTGGGCGGGAAGAACTCGAAGCTGAGCGTCCGGCCGGCCGCCAGCAGATCGGCGATGCGCGTCATCGGAGGCCGAGGCTAGTGGTGCGCCCCTCGGCGCGCCTCGACGTTGCGAACGGCCAGGGCGACCGGGCGCGGTCGGGGTCGCTCGCGCGCGAGCGCGCCGCACAAACCGGCCCGACCGATGACATCCCCAGGTGGAAGGCGTGCACACGCCAGTACGCCCACGTTCCCCGGAGGGGAGATGGACGCACCGACCGCCACCGCCACCGTCCCCGGGCTCCTGCTGCCGTCCCCGTCGTCGCTCTCGTCCCCACCCTCGCCGTCGTCCCGGCCGCCGCTGCCGTCGCCACCCACGCGGGCGTCGTCGGCTCGCACCACGCCGACGCCCTGCGCCCGGGCCCTGTCGCCGCTGCGACCGCTCCAGGACGTCGTCGCCGCCTGCCTGCGGGACCCCGGGCCCACCGCCCCCGCCGAGCTCGCCGCGCTCGTCGACGAGCTGCGCACCACCGCCGACCTCGACCCCCTCGCCCTCGACCGGCTCCTCCGCCGCCTGTCCACCTTCGCCCCCGGCGCCCTGGAGGTCGTCCGCCACCTCCCCGACCTGGTGGTGGCGAACCCGCCCGGCCCGTCGCTGTGGGCCCCGGCCACGCCGCCGCTGTGGAC
>DATCLV010000025.1:0-7640 GCA_036563745.1 Acidimicrobiales bacterium
GAGCCGCTGCACGCCGCCATCCGCCGGCTGGGCCTGCGGCTGCGGGTCTACGCGCCGGTCGGCGAGCTGGTGCCCGGCATGGCCTACCTGGTGCGGCGGCTCCTGGAGAACACGTCCAACGAGTCGTTCGTCCGGCATCGCTTCGCCGAGGGCCGCGAGCTCGACCAGCTCCTGGTCCCGCCCCGGGTCGAGGAGCTGCCGGGGCCCACCGAGCCCACCCGGCGACCCCCGACCGACCCCGCCAAGCCCGGCCGCTACGACCCCGAACCCACCGCCGAGTGGCGCCGCCCGTCGGTGCGGGCCGACTTCGCCGCCGCCGTCGAGCGCGTCGCCGAGGGTCTCGGGCCGGGCCCCGGCCGGCGGCCCACCACGGTGCCGGCGCTGCTGGACGGCGAGGAGGTCACGACCGGCGAGGTCATCGCCTCGGTCGACCCCGGGCGGCCCTCGGTCGTCGTGGCCGAGTCGGCCGCGTGCGGGGCCGCCGAGGCCGCGGCCGCCGTCGAGGCCGCCGTGGCGGTCGCCGAGCGGTGGCGGGCCACCCCGGCCGAGGAGCGGGCCGCCGTCCTGTTCCGGGCGGCCGAGTGGCTCCGGGCCCGGCGGGCCGACCTCGCCGCCGTCCAGTGCTTCGAGGCCGGCAAGCCCCGGGACCAGGCCGACGCCGACGTCTGCGAGGCCATCGACTTCTGCGAGTACTACGGCCGCGAGGTGCTGCGGCTGTCGTCGCTGTCGGCCCGGTCGGTCCAGTCGCCGCCCGGCGAGGCCAACCGGCTCACCTACCACGGCAAGGGCGTGGCGGTGGTGATCGCCCCCTGGAACTTCCCGCTCGCCATCCCCACCGGCATGACCACGGCGGCGCTGGTGGCCGGCAACCCGGTCATCCTCAAGCCGGCCGAGCAGACGCCGCTGGTGGCGCGGGCGCTCGTCGACGCCCTGGTCGCCGCGGGCGCCCCACGCGGGGTCGTCCAGTTCCTGCCCGGCTGGGGCGAGGACGTGGGCGCCGCCCTCGTGGCCCACCCCGACGTGGCGGTCATCGCCTTCACCGGCTCCAAGGCCGTCGGCCTCGCCATCAACCAGCAGGCCGCCACCCCGGTCGAGGGCCAGCGGCACGTGAAGCGGGTGGTCGCCGAGATGGGTGGCAAGAACCCGCTGATCGTCGACGCCGACGCCGACCTCGACCAGGCCGTCCCCGCCGTCGCCTACTCGGCGTTCGGGTTCGCCGGGCAGAAGTGCTCGGCCGCCAGCCGGCTCATCGTCCTCGACGCCGTCTACGACCAGGTCGTCGACCGGCTGGTGGGCTGCACCCGCGAGCTGATCGTCGGGCACCCGAGCCGCCCCGAGGTGCAGGTCGGGCCGGTGATCGACGCCGACTCCCACGAGCGGCTCCTCGGCTGGGTCGACCGGGCGGCGGCGGAGGGCACGGTCCGCCACCGCGGCGAGGTGCCGGGGGAGGGGTGGTACGTGCCGCCGACGATCGTCGAGGTCGACGACCCGCACGCACCGATCGCCCGGGAGGAGCTGTTCGGGCCGGTGCTCACCGTGCTGCGGGCCCGCGACCTCGACGACGCGCTCGCCCTCGCCAACGACACCGACTACGCGCTCACCGCCGGTCTGTTCTCCCGGTCGCCGGCCGCGATCCGCCGGGCGGCCGCCGAGCTGCGGGCCGGCAACGTGTACGTCAACCGGGCCATCACGGGCGCGGTCGTGGGCCGGCAGCCGTTCGGGGGCTACGGGTTGTCCGGTGTCGGCTCAAAGGCGGGCGGGCCCGACTACCTCCTGCAGTTCATGGACCCGCGGGTCGTGACCGAGAACACCCTGCGCCAGGGCTTCGCCCCGGAGTGACGACGCCGGGCCGGGTCGCCCCCGACAATCGGTGGGGTCGCCCCCCGAACCAAATTGCGTTGATGAGGCCGCATATGTCGGCCTGATCGACGCAATTTGCAACGGTCAGGACGGCCGGGGGCGGTCGCCGTCGTCGTTGATCGCCAGCTCGACCAGCGGCAGCACCCGCAGGCGCAGCTGCTCGGTCATCGCGATCTGCGTGGTGCTGCGGCCGATGCCCTTCACCTCGAGGATGCGGCCGATCACGTGCTGGAGGTGGTCGTTCGTGCGGGCCACCACCCGGCAGTGCAGGTCGCCGGGGCCGGTCACCGAGTGGATCTCCAGCACCTCCGGGATCTCCCGCAGGTGGGCGCACACGTCGTCGAGCCGACCCTGCGCGATCTCCAGGCTGACGAACGCCAGGACCTCGTAGCCCATCCGGCGGATGTCGAGGTCGGGGTCGAAGCCGCTGATGATGCCGCGCTGTTGGAGCTTGTCGAGCCGGGCCTGTACCGTGCCACGCGCCACGCCGAGCTGCCGGGCCAGCTCCATCACCCCCGCGCGTGGCGTGTCGCAGAGCGCGCGTATCAGTCGCGCGTCCAGCTCGTCGATCCCCGTAGGCATCATGAGCAGAATGTCTAGCATGCCGGGGCGATCGCTGGCCCAAATGTTCAGTACTTCATCGATCGTTTGACGTCCTGCGCCGCCCCCTGTTCCCTGACTGGTCAGACGTGTTCGCACCTGGAAGGGAGATCGTGATGGTGGCCACGCAGAGCGAGACCGTCGCCGCTTCGGGTCCGACCCCGGCGGCTCCCGAGCTGGGTGGGATCGACCACATCGAGTGGTGGGTGGGCAACGCCCGGGCCTTCGCGGGGTTCCTCGTCTCGGCCTTCGGGTTCGAGCCGGTCGCCTACGCCGGCCCCGAGACCGGTCGCACCGACCGCGTGTCGCACCTCCTCCGGCAGGGGCGCATCCAGTTCCTGGTCACCGGGGCCCTGGGCCCGGAGTCGCCGATCGCCGAGCACGTGCTCCGGCACGGCGACGGCGTGCGCGACGTCGCCTTCGTGGTCGACGACGCGGCCGCCGCCTACGAGGCCGCCCTGCGCCGCGGCGCCCGGCCCGAGCGCGCACCCGCCGACGACGAGGACGAGCACGGCGTCATCCACCACGCCGCGATCCGCACCTACGGCGAGACGGTCCACACGTTCCTCGACCGCGCCGACTTCCACGGCGTGTTCGCCCCGCAGTTCACGGACTCGCCGCTGGAGCCGGCCGTCGGGCCGCCGGTGGGGCTGGAGCGGGTCGACCACGTCGTCGGCAACGTCGAGCGGGGGACGCTCGACGAGTGGGTCGCCTACTACGAGCAGGTCCTCGGCTTCGACAAGCTCACCCACTTCGACGACGACCAGATCTCCACCGAGTACTCGGCGCTCATGTCGACGGTCGTGTGGGACCACGACAAGGTCGTGCTGCCCATCAACGAGCCGGCCGACGGGCGGAAGAAGTCGCAGATCGAGGAGTACCTCGACTACTACCGCTCGCCGGGCGTCCAGCACGTGGCCCTGCGCACCCCCGACATCGTCCAGGCGGTGCGGGCGCTGCGCGACCGCGGCGTGCGGTTCATGGAGGTCCCGCCCGAGTACTACGACGAGGCCCGGGAGCGGCTCGCCGGCGTCGAGCTCCCGTGGGACGCGCTGGCCGAGCTGGGCGTGCTGGTCGACCGCGACGAGGAGGGCCACCTCCTCCAGATCTTCACCGAGACCGTGACCGACCGGCCCACGGTGTTCTTCGAGATCATCCAGCGCGAGGGCGCCCGGGGCTTCGGCGAGGGCAACTTCAAGGCCCTGTTCGAGTCGATCGAGCGGGCCCAGGCCGCCCGCGGCAACCTGTAGCCGCGCTGGTCGGCCAGGGTGCGGGCTCGTCCGGGCCGGCCGTGGGGTCGGCCCGGGACCCGCTGGTCGGTTCCGTCGTGCCCGTCGCCGCGGCGCCGCTACTCGTCGTCGACGAGTCGCTGGATGACGACGACGGAGCCGCCGTCGTCGTTGTCGCCCATGCCGGGCAGCTCGGTCGCAGGCTGCCCCATGTCCATGCGGATGCCCAGACGGGAGGCCTCGATCTCGGTGCGAGCCAGGGTGGTCTCGAGGTGCCGGATGGCCTCGTCCGGCTGGAGCCCGTCGGTGTCGGCTTCGAGCCGGCCGACGGCCTTGGCGAGGAAGGGCGCCAGTTCGGCCGGCACGGGGTCAGGCGTGTGATCGCTCAGCGTGCGTCCTCAGGCGTGGGTGGACGTATCGGACAGAGCCTCACGCTACCAGTGCCAGAGGCGGTTCGGAGAAGTGCTAGGGTGACCCACTCGTCCGGGCCGTTAGCTCAGTTGGCTAGAGCACCTGCATGACGCGCAGGGGGTCGGGGGTTCGAATCCCTCACGGCCCACCCGACACGACGACCAGCCTCCCGAGGCTGGTCGTTCCGCGTTCAGGCGCAGGCGGTGCGGCGCCGGCCGGCCGCCCCGGGCTGCCCCCGATCCCCCCGTCGGGGACCCCCTATGGGTGGGGGAGCGGTCGGGGGATCTGCCGGTCGTTCCCGGGGGCGAGGTGGTGGACAGTGGGCACATGAGCGCAGCGATCGACACCGTCACCAACGAGGCCACCGCCCGCCTCCAGTCCCGGGCCCGCCGGCTGCGGCGCCTGGCCGGCACCGTCCACCCGCTGCTGGCCGAGTCCTACCGACGCCGGGCCGCCGAGCTCGACGTGCAGGCCTGGCTCGAGGCCGTGTGGAACCCGCCGGTCGACCTCCCCGAGCTCGCCGACCCCTACGCCGCCTGACGGCGCCCACCCGGCCGACGCCTCCCTCTCACGTCATTGACGGCGCAGGCGACGACGACGGCCGGTAGACGTGGACCCATGCAGCTTGGCGTCGTGTTCCCCCAGACCGAGATCGGTGCCGACCGTGGTGCCGTGCGGGCCTACGCCGAGGGCGTCGAGTCCCTCGGGTACCACCACCTCCTGGCCTACGACCACGTGGTCGGGGCCGACCCCGCCGTCCACCAGGGTTGGCGAGGGCCCTACGACGTCCACTCCACGTTCCACGAGCCGTTCGTGCTCTTCGGCTACCTGGCCGGGATCACCTCGCTGGAGCTGGTGACCGGGATCCTCATCCTCCCGCAGCGCCAGACCGCGCTGGTCGCCAAGCAGGCGGCCGAGGTCGACATCCTCACCGGTGGCCGCTTCCGCCTCGGCGTCGGGCTGGGCTGGAACCCGGTCGAGTTCGAGGCCCTCGGCAAGGACTTCCACGACCGGGGCGCCCGGAGCGAGGAGCAGGTCGAGCTGCTGCGCCGCCTCCTCTCCGAGCCCTCCGTCACCTTCGAGGGGCGCCACGAGCGGGTGACCGGCGCCGGCATCGCCCCGCTGCCCGTGCAGCGCCCCGTCCCCATCTGGTTCGGCGCCGCGTCGCCCCGCGCCTACCGCCGCGCCGGTCGCCTGGGCGACGGCTGGTTCCCGATGATGTCGCCGGGCGAGCACCTGGATGCCGCGAAAGCCATGGTCGAGGAGGGGGCGCGCGAGGCCGGCCGCGATCCCGCGACGATCGCGATGGAAGGCCGCATCACCTGGGCGCGTGATGGTGGAATCGACAATGTGCTCGACCACCTCGACCGTTGGCGCGCCGCCAACGCGTCGCACGTGACGGTCGACACGATGGGAGCGGGCTTCACCACGGTGGACGGTCACCTCTCGGCGCTCGAGAAGCTGGCCGAAAGCGCGCTCGGATAGCGCAAATAGTCGCCGGATCCCCCCTGATCAGGGGCGATGCCCGCCCGGGCGGCGAGTTACCGGTAGGTAGAAAGAGGACTCGTCGGTTAGTTGTAGCAGGAAATACATCATCGGCCCGGGTTTGTGCGATATGTTCAACGGATGACCGCCGCCACCAAATCCGCTAGCTCGGAAGAGATCGTCCGTCGCTACTTGCTGTTCTTGGAGAGTCCCGATCGTCTGCGTGATGAGAAGGAGATCCAGCGCAAGACCCAAGCCGTGCTCGATGCTGCTGATCCGCTCGAGAAGTTGAAGGCGCTCGCCGATCTCGAGCGCGTCGCCAACATCGACGAGGAACCGCTGCGCAAGGGCTTCGTGGAGCACGCTAAGGCGTGGGCCGACGAGCAGGGGATCCCGGTGTCGGCCTTCCGCGAGCTGAAGGTGCCCGACGACGTGCTGCGGGAGGCCGGCTTCGACGTGCCGGTCGGTCGCGGCCGGGGCCGGGGGCGCACCGCCGACGGCGAGCGCAAGCGGGCCAAGGCCGTGCCGGTCGAGGAGGTCAAGAACTACGTGCTGGGCCTCAGCGGCACGTTCGTCCTCGCCGACGTGATGAACGGCATCGGGGGCAGCCAGGCCACCGTGCGCAAGGCGCTCGACGAGCTGATCGAGTCCGGCGCGGTCGAGAAGCTGGGCCCGGTGCCCGGCTACTCGGGCCGTGGCCGCGCCCCGATCCAGTACAGCCGGAGCTGACCCGGCCCCCCGGCCGGTCCCACCGGTCCCACCGGTCCCACCGGTCGACCCCACCCCCGAGCGCTCAGCCAGGGCCCGGCGCCGTCATCGAGCGGTGCCGGGCCCGTCGCCGTCCCGGCAGAGATCATCGGGGGCGGGACCGGCGGACGGGACCGGCGGTCGGATCCGAGCGACCCGGATCAGAGCAGGCCGGCCGCCTTCGCCGCCCGCACCGCCTCGGCCCGCGACGCCACCCCGAGCTTGCGGTACAGCGATCGCACGTGGGTCTTGAGCGTGTTGGTGGTGATGTCGAGCTCGGCGGCGATCTCGGGGTTGGTCAGCTCGCTGGGCAGGTAGCGCAGCACGTTCAGCTCGCGGCGGCTCAGCGGCTGCCCGGGCGCGGGCCCCGGCCCGGCGGACGCCCGGCTCCGCAGGGCGTCGAGGGTGATGACCAGCGGCAGCAGCTGCCGGCGGGTCTCGGCCAGCGACCGCAGCGCCGGGAGGAGGTCGGGCACCTCGCGCAGGAACACGAGGCAGAACCCCTCGCCGACCGCGGCGCTCGCGGCGTCGAGCAGGCGGCGGTCGCGCACGTCGGCGTGGCCGCGGGCGGCGGCGATGCGAGCCGCCCGCAGGTCGGTCGCCACCCGCGTGCGCAGGTCGGCGACGAGGACGTCGTCGAGCCGGTCGGTCGCCTCCCGCAGGTCGTCCCGGGCGAGCGCCAGGTCGACCTCCAGCAGCCGGCGGTCGGTGCCGGGCGGCAGGCGGTCGACGAGCTCGGCGGCCCGCTCCACGTCGCCGACCTCGAGCCGCAGCTTCGCCTCCAGCCGGTCGGCCACCGGCTGCACGGCCGGGGGCAGCGGCCCGCTGTCCGCCGCTTGCGCCTCGGCGATCGCGTCGAGCGCGGCGTCGACCCCGTCGCGGGCGGCGATGGTCGGCACCAGCTCGATCCGGCACTCCGCGACGCCACCCCACCAGCCTCGGGCCCGGTAGCTGGCGATCGCGGAGGTGAGGAGCTCCTCGGCCTCGTCGAGCTCGCCGCGCTCGGTCAGCACGCGGCTCAGCGCCACCCGGGCCTCCTGCCCCGCGGTGTGGAACGGGAGGTCGAGCGACGCCGCCGTCGCCAGCCCGCGCCGGGCGAGGCTCTCGGCCTCGGTGAGCGCCCCCCGGCGCTCGGCGATCCGGGCCCGCACCGCCGGCAGCACGAGGCCCCGCAGCAGGGGGTTCGACCGGGGGTCGTCGAGCACCTTGCAGCACGCCTCGGCCTCGTCGAGCTGGTCGAGCAGCAGGTGGCAGATCGCCATGTTGCCGATGAGGCGGCGGCGCGACGGCGTGTGCTCGTCGCCGAAG
>DATCLV010000032.1:0-3689 GCA_036563745.1 Acidimicrobiales bacterium
AGTGAGTGGTGCAACTGCATGTCCTTCCCTCTTTGGTCCGCCGCGCCTTCCGAGGGTGCCGGCGATTGCCGGCCTGCCAAGTATTCCCAGAAACGGGTCGACATAGCACGAGACACACGCATCGTGCTCCCACCCCTCCCCGGCGGCCGGGCGATCGGTGCTCAGGTGGCGTCGTGGAAGACGAGGCCGAGGGTGCGCGGAGGCCGGAGCGGACCGTGCCCGTGTCGGTCATGCCGGGGCAACGCCCGGGCGGCCTCCTCCGTGAGATCGGCTGACGTGGGCGAGGAGGGCGTCGGCGAAGGCGGTGGGTCGGTCGAGGGGGAGGAGGGCGCGGCTGCCGTCGACCCAGACCAGCTCGGCGCCGGGGATCGTGGCGGCGAGGCGGCGGGCCAGGCGGGCGGGGAACACCGCGTCGGGGCGGCCCCAGACGACGGTGGTGGGGCGGTCCCACGCGGCGAGGGTGTGCACCGTCGACCGGGTGACGCCCGGGTGGAGCGCGCGGACCACGCCGGCCAGGTCGCGGCGGACGCCCGGGTCGTCGAACAGGCCGCCCAGCAGCGCTGCTCGCTCCCCCGGAGGCGGCACCCGGCGGGCCACCAGCTGCACCAGCTGCCGCTGGACCGCGTCGACCCGCGCCAGGCGGGCGAAGAGGTGGACGAAGCCCGGCACCCGGAACAGCGGGAGGGCGGGCCACAGCGGCCACGGCGGGCAGTTCCAGTACGCGTCGCACGACGCCAGCACCAGCGAGCCGACCACGTCGGGCCGGCGGGCGCACAGGTGCTGCACGACGGCGCCGCCCGTGTCGTTGCCGACCACCACCGGCGGCTCGTCGCAGGTGTCCTCGATCACGCGGGCGAGCCGGTCGGCCAGGGCGGGCACCGTCCGCTGGGCGCGGGGGTTGAGCGCCCGCCGGTGGGCGCCCAGCGGGAGGTCGGGCAGCACCAGCCGCACGTGCGGCGCCAGGAGCGGCACCACCGGGTCCCACACGTGGGACGAGACCAGCAGACCGTGGACCAGCACCACCGTGGGACGCCCGCCCCCGCCCTCGGCCTCGCCGACGACCCGCACCTCCAGCCGCCCGCCGGCGACCGGGACCTCCACGCACTCCTCGACCGAGGCCGTCACGCCCGACATGTCTACCCGGCCCGCCGGTCGGGTCCCCAGCGGGGGCGACGGCATGCTGGGGAGATGGGAGCGCAGGGGAGCGTCACCGTCTACGGCGCCTACGGGCACACCGGGCGGTTCGTGGTGGAGGAGCTGGCCCGGCGCGGCTGGTCACCCGTGCTGGCCGGGCGCGACCGGGCGCGGCTGGAGAAGCTGGCGGCCGAGCATCCCGGGGCCGAGGTGCGCCCGGCCGACGTGGAATCGCCCACCGCGCTCGACGCCGCCGTCGCCGGGTCCCGGGCCGTGGTCAACTGCGCCGGGCCGTTCGCCGCCACCGCCCGGCCGGTGCTCGACGCGGCGCTGCGGGCCGGCGTCCCGTACCTCGACGTGGCCGCCGAGATCGAGGCCATCCTCGACACCTTCGCCCACGCCGACGCCCCCGCCCGGGCCGCCGGCCTCCCGGTCGTGCCGGCGATGGCGTTCTTCGGCGGCCTCGGCGACCTGCTCGCCACCGCCGCCCTGCCCGAGGGCGCGACCGCCGCCGACGAGGTCGCCATCGCCTACGGGCTCAGCAGCTGGGCGCCGACCGAGGGCACCCGCGCCGCCGGCCGGGTGTCGCGGGAGCGCCGGGGCGGGAAGCGGGTGGTCCACACCGGCGGGAAGCTCACCTACCTCGACGACCCGGCGCCCACCGGCGAGGTCGAGTGGGAGTTCCCGGGGCCGCTCGGCCGCCAGCCGGTCCTCGCCGAGCTCACGATGGCCGACAGCGTCACCATCCCCCGGCACGTGACCACCCCGGAGGTCCGCAGCTACATGACCGCCGTGGCCGTGCGCGACCTGGTGAACCCCGAGCGCGTCCGCCCCGACCGCGACCCGGACCAGGCCTTCGTGGTCGACGTCGTGGTGCGGGTCGGTGGGGAGGAGCGCCGGGCCGCCGCCGCGGGCCACGACATCTACGGCAGCAGCGCCCCGCTGGTGGTCGAGGGCCTGGAGCGGGTGCTCGACGGCCGGCTGCGGGCGGGCGCGGCGACCTCCGGCGTGCTGACCGCCGGCCAGGCGTTCGACGCCGCCGACCTCCTGGCCGCCCTCCCGCTCGACGTGACCCTCCCGCCGGGCGGCTGACGGCGCCTCTAGGGTCACGGCGATGAACGGGAGCGGGGTTCGGACGAAGGTCGTGGTGCTGTGCGGCACCTGCGGGACGTTCTGGGACGAGGGCGCCGGCGAACCCGGGTGCGCCGACGCCGCGCACGAGCACCAGCGGTTCGACGTCCACGTGCACCGGGACGTCGTCACGCTGCCCGACGGCACGGCGGTGACGGCCGTGTCGTTCGACGAGGCCGACCCCTACGCCCGTGACCGGGCGCCCGACCACGGCCTGTACCTCGACGCGAGGTGGCAGCCGCCCTGGCCCCACGCCCACGTCGACTGGCCCGACTTCGGCGTCCCCGGCGACACCGCGGCGTTCGTGGCGTCGCTGCGGGACGTCCTCGACCGGGCCCGCCGCGGCGAGCGGGTGGAGGTCGGCTGCCTCGGTGGTCACGGCCGGACCGGTACGGCGCTCGCCGCGCTGGCGGTGCTCGCCGGTCACCCGGCCGACGACGCCGTCGCCTGGGCCCGCACCCACTACTGCGCCCAGGCCGTCGAGACCCCGGAGCAGGAGGCGCTGGTCGCCGGGCTCCGGCCCTGACGATCCCGGGCCGCCCGGCCCCGGAGGCCCGAGGCCCGGCCCGGCGGCGTCAGAGCTCGATCAGGATCTTGCCGGTGTTCGCCCCGGTGAACATGGCGTTGAGGGCGTCGACCGCGGACTCGAGGCCGTGGAACACCTCGGTGCGGAACTTCAGCTCGCCCGAGGTGACCATCCGCTCCAGCTCCGGCTGGATCTCACCGAACCGCCCCCAGTGGTGCAGCGACAGGAACCCCTGCATGGTGGCCTGCCGCTGGATGAGGTTGAGGTAGTTCGCCGGCCCGGGCGGGCGGTGCTCGTCGTTGTACGAGCTGATCGCCCCGCACAGCACCACCCGGCCGTGGTCGGCGATGCGGGCCAGGGCCATGTCGAGGATCGGCCCGCCGACGTTGTCGAAGAACAGGTCGATGCCCCGGCGGAACAGGCGCCTCAGCTCGGCCGGGACGTCGGCGGTCTTGTAGTTGACCGCGTCGTCGAGGCCGAGGTCGTCGACCAGCCACCGGCACTTGGCGTCGGTGCCCGCCAGCCCGACCACGAACGCGCCCCGGTGCTTGGCGAGCTGGGCGGCGATGCTGCCGGTGGCGCCGGCGGCCGCGCTGACCAGCACCCGGTCGCCCTCCTTCACGCCGCCGACCTCGAGCATCCCGACGTAGGCGGTCATGCCCGCCGACCCGTAGACGGCGAGGTGCGCCTCCTGGTCGACCTCGGCCTTGGGCCCGACGTTGGTGACCAGCAGGTCGTCGGGGAGGGCGACGTAGCGCTGCCAGCCGGTGAGGGCGGTGACGATGTCGCCGACGGCGTAGTTGGGTGAGTCGGTGGCGACGACCTCGCCGATGCCGGAGCTGCGCACCACCTCGCCGATCTCCACGGCCGGGTGGTGCTGTGCGGGGCGATCAGCTCG
>DATCLV010000033.1:0-9701 GCA_036563745.1 Acidimicrobiales bacterium
AGGCGCCCATCGGCACCTGGCTCATGATCTCGACGCCGGAGGCGACGACGACGTCGTGGACGCCGGCCATCACCGCCTGGGCGGCGAAGTGGACGGCCTGCTGCGAGGAGCCGCACTGGCGGTCGATGGTGGTGGCGGGCACCTCCTCGGGCCAGCCGGCGGCGAGCACGGCGTTGCGGCCGACGTTGACCGCCTGCGCACCGGCCTGCATGACGCAACCGGTGATCACGTCCTCAACGATGCCGGGGTCGAGGTCGTTGCGCTCGACGAGGGCGTTCAGCGTCTCGGCGGCGAGGTCGGCGGGATGCCAACCCGACAGCCGGCCGTTGCGCTTGCCGCCCGCGGTGCGGACGGCGTCGACGATGACGGCGGTGGGCATGGGAGCTGCTCCTGTTGCTCGACCGATGGGACCTGCTGCGGACTTCTTGACCCGATGGTCAAGTCGGTCGGGGTCAGTCTGCCGACCACCGTCGATCCACGCAACCGAGCCGCGTTCGGCGCCGCCGGCGGCGCCGGGCGCGGTCCCCCTACCCGGATCACGCAGGTCGCCCGGGTCGCCCGGACGGCTCTGGTCACCCGGCGCCGGTCGACGTGTCCGACGAACCCGCCGGCAGCTCGAACGCCGGGCAGTACTCCACCAGCGGCACCGACGTCCACGGGGGCTCCGGCGTCGGCGGGATCGAGGCCGGGTCGTCGGCCGACACCTCGCCGCCGGCCGCGTCGCCCGCGGTCACCCCGTTCTCCCCGTCGGCCCCGGCCACGTGCACCAGCGCCACCGTGTCGCCGTCGCGCACCACCCGCACCACCGGATCGGCCGACGGCGAGTCCCACGTGGTCTCGCCCTCCTCGTAGCCGGTGTCGGCCTTCAACTGGTCGCTGTAGGGGATCCGCTCCTCGCCCAGCGCCTCCCGCGCCACCGCGGAGAGCACCGACGTCGCCGGCTCGACCACGAACCCCTCCTCGAGGCGGCGGCGCTCGTCCTCCGGGCAGCTCAGCTCCGGCGACTCGTAGACGCCCTCGGTGTCGACCAGGTTCACCTGCCGCTGCTGGTCCTCGCCGCCGGTGTGGCAACCCACCGTGAGCGGGCCCGGCGGGGCGGCCAGCACGAGGCTGCTCCGGCCGGTGCCCACCTCGAACCGCCCCGAGCTCCAGCCCGGCGACTCCTCCGCCACCACCCACACCTCGGTGGGGTCGGCCAGCTCGTTCACCACGTCGAGGTGCAACCCGTCGCTCTGCGGGCGGATCGACGCGACCGGCACGTCGATCGAGCCCGGCGCGCAGATCAACTCGACCACGTCGGGCATCTCGGGGCGCTGCTCGGGCGCCCCGCTCGAGGACGCGGCGGTCACGTCGTGCTTGCGCCGCTGGTCGGTCAGCCAGGGCAGGGCGACGACACCGAACACCGCCAGCGCCATCGCCGTGGCGACAGCTCCACGGCGATGGCGCCTCCGGCGGCGCCGCCGCGCCAAGACCCCGTCCAGTCCGTGCTCTGGGGGGTCGCCAGCGGTAGCGGCGATCTTGTCGAGGTAGTCCCGCAGCCCATCGCGCTCTTCCGTCACTGCACCGTTCTCACGCGACCGGGGCCTCGTGATCGGGCGACCGTGCGAGCGCCGCACGGGCCTGGCTGACCAGCACCCGCACCGTGGCGGGGCGGATGCCCATGATCTGCGCGGCGTCGTTGCCCGCGAAGCCCAGCAGCGCGGTCAGCACCACGGCCTCCCGCTGGCGCCGCGACAGGACGGCGAGCGCCCGGGCTGCGTGGTCGCGGGTGGCCGCCACCTCCGACGGCTCCGGCGGGGACTCGTCGGCGATCCAGCCGACGAGCCGGCGGGCCGCCCGCATGCTGCGGCGGGCTGCGCTGCGATGGGTGTTGAAAGCAGTGCGGAACAGGTAGCCGACCGGGTCGTCGAGCCGCGCCACGCGGTCCCAGCGCTCCCACACCTTGCAGAACGCGGTTTGCATGACGTCCTCGGCCTCGTCGCGGTCGCCGGTGACGACGTAGAGGGCGCGGAAGAGCCGCCGCTCGTTCGCGACGTAGAACGCCTCGAACGCCGGAAGCGCCAACTCCCCCGCCGTGGCGGGCGCGGGGAGGGCATCGGCGAAGCGGTGGTCGACCACCATCGTGCTCAACACTGCCCCAAGAACGCCGCAACGGCACGCGGCGTGTAGGCGCGCGGGAAAGTTTTCGCGACACGCCCTCGCCCGGACGCGGAACGACCCCCGGAGGGGACCGGGGGTCGCTGCTCGATGCCGCTCCGTGACGTCCGGAAGCGGATGGCCCCGCCGGCCGGGCAGCCGGACCGAGGCCGTCGTCGGCCCGGGCGCCGTCAGCGCTTGCGGGCCGTGGTCTTCGTGGCGGGGGCCCGCTTCGCGGCGCTCTTGCGCGTCGCCGTCGTCTTGCGGGTGGCGGCGGTCTTCTTGGCCGCCGCCTTCTTCGCGGTGGCCTTCTTGGCCGTGGCCTTCGCCGGCGCCTTGGCGGTCGTCTTGCTCGTCTTGGTGGCCTTGGTCGCCTTGGTGGCGGCCTTGGCCCCGGCGGGGGCGGGCGGCCACGTGCCCTTCGCGAGCTTCGGGGCGGTGCTGGGGCTCATCACCGCGTCCTTGAAGGCCTTCAGGGCGGTGATGCGGGCCTTCTTCGAGGCCTTGATCCGCACCGGCTCACCGGTCTGCGGGTTCCGCCCCATGCGGGCCGGGCGGTCCACCTTGACGAACTTCGCGAAGCCGGAGATGGCCACCGGCTCGCCCTTCGAGACGACGGTCGTGACGACGTCGGTGAAGCCCTTGAGGACCTCGTCGACGTCCTTGCGGTCACGTCCGGTGTGGTTGGCCACGGCGGCCACCAGATCACGACGGTTCACTGCACTTCGCTCCTTGATGGTTGGGGGGAACGCGCACAGTCTCACCAAATCTCACGCTGCGCGCGGGGATGCTCGCGCAAACGGGCAGGCCAGCCGCGGGTGAACGCGAAGGGTGGTTGCGAAAACCCTTGATCGGTGCGGATTTTCGGGGAGGGGTGCGGCGACGGGTCCCGTGCGGTCGTCGCCCACCGCCGGCGGGGGATCAGCCGGACTTCAGCCAGCGCTCGGCGTGCGCGGCACGCTTGGCGAGCTGATCGAGGGTCGCCTCGTCGATCTTGCGGAGCCCGACGAGGCGGTTCAGGCGGGCGTTCACCTGCGCGTGGGTCTGCCCGGTGAGCCACACGAGCTCCTGCACGAGCTTGGCGTTGCGCTCGCGCAGCTCCAGCCGCCGCTGCCGCAGGCTCACGGCCCGGCCGGCGTTCGCGCTGGTGGCCGCGGCCACGTCGGCGTCGATCCCGGACGGGCCCTCGCCGCCGAGCGACGGCAGCGCCACCTCGAACGCCGCCTGGTCGGCGGCCGCCTCGCCCTCGGCCTCCTCGTCCAGCTCGTCGAGGCGGTCGAGCGCCTCGTCGTCGACGTCGAACACCGACGACTCGTCCTCCCCCGTCACCACCGCCGACAGCGGGGCGAACAGCGACTGCTGCTGCTCGGGGTGGAGGTCGTCCTCGTGGACCATCTTGTCGAGCGCGGTGTCGTCCTCGGGCTGCGCCTCCCGGTCCTCCGACAGCTTGCGCAGCGAGTGCCGCCGGCTGTCGGCCATCTGGCTGGCGTACGTGCGCAGCCGGATGTCGTCGGGGATGAACAGGTACGCCTTCTGACGGGGCACGCCCCGCGTCCAGCGCACGAACCGGCCCACCGCCTGGCGGAAGAACAGCTCGGTGGTCGTCGTCGTGGCGTAGACGCCGATGCGCAGGCGGGGGATGTCGACGCCCTCGGAGATCATCCGGACCGCCACGATCCACGGGTCGCTGCTCGCCGCGAACCGGGCGATCCGCACCGACGAGCGGGGGTCGTCCGACACCGCCACCGACGCCCGCACCCCGCAGCGGTACTGCAGGAGGTCGGCGATGCCCTTGGCGTGGTCCTGGTCCATGGCGATCACCAGGCCGCCGGCCTCCGGGTGCGTGCGCCGGATCGCCTGCAGCCGGTCGTTGGCCTGGGCCAGCACCGCCGGCAGCCACTCGCCCTCCAGGCTCAGCGCCGTGCGCAGCCGCTGGGCCATGCCGGTCTTGTCCAGGTGGTCGTCGAACGCCGCCGAGGCCACGGCGCCGTCGGGCGTGATCCACTCCATGAACCCGTTGATCCGGGGGAAGTAGACGGGTCGCACGACCCGGCCGTCGGCGAGGGCGTCGGCGTAGCCGTACTCGAAGTCCGGGACCGCCTCGTCGCCCACGTAGTTCACGAACGGGATCGACCGGGTGTCGGAGCGAAAGGGCGTGCCCGACAGGCACAGCCGGCGGGGGGCCACCTCGAACGCCCGCCGCACGGCGTCGCCCCAGGCCCGGTCGTCGCCGGCGTGGTGGACCTCGTCGAGGACGACGCAGGCGTTCTCGGCGATCGGCCGGAGCGGGTCGGGGTTCGACGCCACCTGCTGGTAGGTGGTGACCAGGCCGTGGACGTCGGCGGGCAGCACGCCCTTCCCCGGCGCCCACGACGGCTCCAGGTGGAGGCCGAACCGCTCGGCGGCGTCGGCCCACTGCAGCTTCAGGTGCGAGGTCGGCGCCACGACGATCAGGCGCCGGCCCCGGTGGGCGGCCAGGTCGTGGACCGCCGCCGTGAGGGCGAAGGTCGTCTTCCCGGCGCCGGGGGTGGCCACGGCCAGGAAGTCCGGCGACTCGGTCACCGCGAGCTTGTCGAGCGCGCGCTTCTGCCAAGGACGGAGACGGATCCGACGAGCCATGGGGGACGCGCATCTTGGCACGAACCGGCCCGGCGGGACAGCCGCCGAACGCCCCCGTTCTCCGGGCTGTCGCCGGGGGTCCTCGGGCGGTCGTCGGGCGGTCGTCGGGCGCCACCCGGGGTGCGACCCGGGCGCTACTCGGGCTTGCGCAGGACGATCGTGGCGAACGACGTGAGCGCCGGGCGGGGCCGGCGGGTCAGCCACTCGGTCTTGCGCTGCTCCAGCCGGTCGAGCGGGCCCGGCAGCCGCCGGTAGTAGGAGTGGCCGAACCCGGCGTGCCACGCCTCCACCACGAACCCCAGGTCCTCGAACCGGCGCAGCGTCTTCGGGGTCGGCCCCCGGCACCAGCGGTAGTAGGCGGGGAACTTCTCGGTCAGCGGGTTGTCGAGCCGGCCCGGCTGCACCAGGCCCAGCACCTTGCGGGCCGCCTTCTCCGGGATCAGCCGGTTGAGGACGAACGGCAGGGCGTAGAGGGTCGGGAAGAAGTGGACCGACCGGCCGCCCGGGCGGAGCAGGTGGAAGCAGTTGCGGTGGAACGTCTCGGGGTCGGGCAGGTGCTCGCAGAGCATCTTGGAGAAGACCAGGTCGTACTCGCCGCCCTCGCCGGTGAGCGGGGCGCACAGGTCGGCCTGGCGCTTGTCCAGGTGGTCGGCGGCCTTGCCCAGTTCGGCCGGGGAGATGTCGTAGACGGCCCGGGTCGGCACGAACCCCCACGCCGACTCGTCGGCGAGGACCGGGTTCGCCCCGCCGCCCAGCTCGCCGACGGCTTGCACGCCGTGCTCCTTGGCCAGCTCGACCAGCATCGAGGCGTACGAGGCCCAGAGCTCCTCCGAGCTCTGGTAGGTCACGACGAATTCCACCAGCAACGGCCCCCTTGACACAGGTGTCCGGGAGCCGAGCCTAGGCGGTGGCCTGTGGGCGCCGCGGGTGCGCCGCGGGTCGTGGGTCGTGTCGGGAGCGGGTGTCGGGAACGCCGTCGGGAGCGGTCAGCCCTCGGAGGCGCCGGCCAGGCGGGCGAGCTCCTCCTCCACCACCGACACGTCGATCTTCTCGAACAGCGGCGACGGCGCACCCAGGGGCGTCCCGGGCTCGACCCGGAACGGCTCCCACCGCATCGTCTCCTTCGGGGTGCGCAGGACGCGGTGCCGGTCGTCGCCCTCGCCGACCTCCTCCACCTGCGGGAGCGGCACCGTGACGTCGACGCCGAGGTTGTCCCACACCCGCTGCGCCCCGTGGGGCAGGAACGGCGTGAGCAGCACGTTCAGGTCGCACACCGCGTCGTAGGCCACGGAGAGGATGCCGAGCGCCGCGTCCTTGTCGGTCTTCACGACCTTCCACGGCTCGCTCTGCGACACGAAGGCGTTGACCTCCTGGGCCAGCAGGAGGGTGTCGGACAGCGCCTGCTTGAACCGGTAGCGCTCGATGGCGTCGCCCACGTGGACGAACCCCTCGGCCACCCGGCTGAGCAGCTCCTTGCCCTCGGCCGGCTGGGTGCCGCGGTCGGGCACCACACCGCCGTTGCGGCGCAGCATGGCGCACACCCGCTGGACGAGGTTGCCCCAGGTGGCGACCAGCTCGTCGTTGTTGCGGCGCACGAACTCGGCCCACGTGAAGTCGGCGTCGCCCGACTCGGGGCCACCCGCGGTGAGGCTGAACCGCAGCGGATCGGGCCCGTAGCGCTCGAGGACGTCGCGCACGTAGATCACGACCTGGCGCGACGACGAGAACTTCTTGCCCTCCATCGTGAGGAACTCGCTGGCCACGATGTCGTCCGGGCGGTGGAGCGGGACGTGCTCGCCGTCCGGGCGGTCGCACAGCGGCCCGTCGTAGCCGGCCAGCATCGCCGGCCACAGGAACGAGTGGAAGACGATGTTGTCCTTGCCCATGAAGTAGGCGTGGCGCGCCTCGCCCGGCCGGGTCAGCCACCAGCGCTTCCAGGCGTCGTCGTCCTCGTCCTCGGCCAGCTTCGCCCACTCGATCGACGCCGACAGGTAGCCGATCACCGCGTCGAACCACACGTAGATGCGCTTCAGCGGGTCGTTCTCCCACTGGGGGAACGGGATGGGAACGCCCCAGCCGATGTCACGGGTGATGGCCCGGATCTTGGCGTCGTCGAGGAGGTTGAGGCTGAACGCCCGGACGTTGGGGCGCCAGCGGTCCTGGGCCTGGACCCAGCTGCGCAGCTCCTCCGCGAACTTCGGCAGGTCGAGCGCGTACTGGGTCGTGACCTGGAAGACCGGCGGCAGGCCGTCGATCTTCGACCGCGGCTCGATGAGGTCGTCGGGGTCGAGCTGGTTGCCGCAGTTGTCGCACTGGTCGCCGCGGGCACCGTCGTAGCCGCAGATCGGGCAGGTGCCCTCGATGTAGCGGTCGGGCAGCGACCGGCCGTCCGACGACGAGAACGCCACCTGCTGCTCGATCTCGATGATCCCGCCCCGCTCGTAGAGCGACCGGAACAGCTCCCGGGTCACCTCGTAGTGGTTGGCGGTGGTGGTGCGGGTGAAGAGGTCGTAGGACAGGCCGAGGCCCTGCAGGTCGTCGACGATCAGCGCGTTGTTGCGGTCGGCGAGCTCCTTGGGGGTGAGCCCCTCGGCCTCGGCGGCCACGGTGATGGGGGTGCCGTGCTCGTCGGTGCCCGACACCATCAGCACGTCGTGCCCGGCCATCCGCGCCCACCGCGCCCAGATGTCGGACGGCACGCCGAACCCGGCGACGTGACCGATGTGGCGTGGGCCGTTGGCGTAGGGCCACGCGACACCTGCGAAGAACAACTGGGACATCGACTTCCTCCTGGACCGTCCCACGGTACCGGCCCGACCCCCCGTCCCCGGACCCGGTTGCGGGCCTTGTGCGCGGCTCCCCGTCCCCCTCGGCTGCCGCTGCGGCGCGGGTGCCCGAGCCGGGGTCCGGTGCCGAGCCGGGGTCGGTGCTGAGCCGGGGGTGCCGGGGTGCCGAGGTGCCGGGTGCCGGAGTGCCGGGGGTGGAGCCGGGGATGTCGGGGTGCCGGATCCGGTGCCGGGCCTGGGGTGCTTACGCTGTCCGGCCGTGCCCGAGGGCTTGGAGGTCGAGACGTACCGGCAGCAGGCCGAGGCCGTGGTGGGGCGACGGATCGTCGGCGTCGACGCCCCCGACGCCTGGTACGTGAAGAAGGGCGCGCCCGAGGAGCTGGCCCCGGCGCTGGTCGGGCGGGTCGTCACCGCCGCCCGGCGGATCGGGAAGCTCCTCGTCCTCGACCTCGACGACGGCACCCGCCTCGGGCTCCGGTTCGGGATGACCGGGCGGCTGCTGGTCGACGGGGCGGCGGCGATCGAGAAGCTCGAGTACTCGAGCGCCCGGGACGAGCCGGCGTGGACCCGGTTCACCCTCCACTTCGACCGGGGCGGCGACCTGCGCATCCGCGACCCGCGGCGGCTGGGCGGCGTCGAGCTCGACCCCGAGGAGTCCCGCCTCGGCCCCGACGCCGCCACCATCACCGTCGAGGAGCTGCGGGGCGCGCTGGGACGGAGCACCGCACCGATCAAGGCCCGGTTGCTCGACCAGTCGCGCATCGCGGGGATCGGCAACCTGCTGGCCGACGACATCCTGTGGCGGGCCGGCATCGACCCGCTGCGGCCGGCGTCGAAGCTGTCCGACGACGAGGTGGAGGCGCTGCAGGACGCGGTCGTCACCACGTTCCGGGAGCTGGGCGAGCGGGGCGGGAGCCACATGGGCGAGATGCGGGCGGCTGCGTCGCTCGACGGCCTCTGCCCCCGGGACGGCACGCCGCTGGTGCGCCGCCAGGTGGGCGGGCGGACGACGTGGAGCTGCCCGACCCACCAGGTCTGACCGCGACGTGCTCCGAAGCTGCCCCCGGGCGGTTCGCTCAGGGCAGGAGCCGCACCCCGCCGGGCCGGGCGGCCGCCAGGACCCGGTCGCGGCCGGCGACCTCCCAGTCGGCCGGCGCCACCAGCTGCCGTCCGTCGGCGAGATGGAGCTCGAGGCGGCCGTCGAGGCGCAGGACCAGCCCGGCGACGATCGCCCCGCGCAGCGCGACCAGCGGGCCCGGGTCGGCGGAGGCGGTCGGCGTCGCGGGCTCCTCGACGCCGGGACCGTGCAGGGTCGCGGCGCCGCCGACCACCACCGTGTACGCCCCGACGAGCAGCCGGACCCGACCGGGCCGGCGGTCCCCGCGATCACGGCTCTCCCCACCCAGGCCGAGGTCGACGTCGACCTCCACCTGCGCCACCGCCACGCCCCGCACCCCCGGCATCGTGTAGCCGTCGTCGTCGAGCACCAGGACCTCGGGCCGCCGCGGGTCGGCGCGCGCAGCGAGCCGGTCGAGCAGCCCCGCCCAGTCGGCGGGCGTCGCCCTCGCCCGCTCACGGTCGTCCATCGCCGCCACCGCCCGGACGAAGCGGTCCCGGGCCTGCTGGGCCTCGGCGCCCGACCCGTAGCGGCGCCGCAGGACCACCGTCCCGTCGGGGTCGAGCACGGTGACGACCGTCCAGTGGTCGTCGACGGGATCGGCCGGGTCGACCGGGCGCAGCAGCGCCCACCATGCCGGCCAGCGGTGGCGGGTCGACAGGACCACCCGCAGCCCCCGCACGTCGACGTACCGGGGCGCCGGCCGCCGCCTCACGCGGGTCGACCCCCTGCGCTACCCACGCCCGCACCGTACGCCCTGGGTCGGGGGCGGGTCTCGACTTCCGGTTGGAAGGCCGCGACGATGGCCGACGACGATCGAGAGGGACATGTCCGAGGTACGCGACGAGGCCGGTGCGGCGCCGGCAGAGGGGGCGAACGGGGGTGCGGGTGACGATCCGGTGACGGAGGGTGACCCGTCGGCGCGACCCGACGTTGACGAGGATGTGACCACCGTGGAGGCCGGCGATCGCTCGGGCGCGCCCGCGCGCCCCGACGCGGGCGCGGGTACCGCGGGCGCCGGTCGCTCGATCCCCCGGCCGAAG